>JBDHRZ010000023.1:0-15507 GCA_039807845.1 Rhodoferax sp. | reverse complement strand
AGCATCCCCGCCAGCACGTCGCGACCCAGATAGTCGGTGCCCAGCCAGGTGTCGCGTTCGGTGAACGGCTCGGTGAAGGGCGCGCCCGCGATGTCAAAGGGTTCCACACCGTATATCCGTGGTGCAAACAGCGTGGCAAGGACGATCAGCACGAGCAGCACCAGCCCGAGCATTGCGGCCTTGTTGCGGCGGAACACGCGCCAGCCTTCGCGCCATGGCGAGAGCACATTTGGCGGTTTGGCTGCTGCCAGTGTTGGACTGGGGGTTGCCGTGCTCATATGGTCATCGGTTGCGCAGGCGCGGGTCGATCCAGCGGTAGCTCAGGTCGGTCAGCAGGTTGGCGATCACGACCATGATGGCGGAGAAGGTGAGCACGCCCAGCAGCACCGGATAGTCGCGCCCGAGGATGGCGTCCAGCGCCAGCGTGCCAAGCCCCGGCCAGGAGAACACGGTCTCCACCAGCACCGCGCCCGAGATCAGGTTGCCAAACTGCAGGCCGGCGACGGTGACCAGTGGCATCAGGGCGTTGCGCAGCGCGTGCTTGAAGGTGACCACGCCTTCGCTCAGGCCCTTGGCGCGCGCCGTACGGATGTAGTCCGAACCCAGCACTTCGAGCATGCTGGCGCGCGCCAGGCGGCTGTATTGCGCCAGGTAGATGATGCCCAGCGTGACCGCCGGCAACACCAGATGGTGCAGCACATCGAGCACGCCAGCACCCGGGCTGCCCACCAGGCGCACGTCGCGCATGCCGCTGATGGGCATGATGGGCCAGACTTTTCCGAACAGGATCACGAGCAGGATGCCGGTCCAGAACACCGGCATCGCGTAGCCCACCAGGGCGAGCACCGTGACGGCGCCGCTGGCCACGCTGTCGGGCTTGCGCGAGGCGTATACGCCGAACAGGGTGCCAATGAGGATCGCGCCCAACAGTGCCGTGAGCGCCAGCAGCACGGTCGGGCCGATGCGGTCGCCGATCAAGTCGAGCACCGGGCGATTCATCAGGTAGGACTGTCCGAGGTCACCCTGCAGGCTCTTGCCGATGTAGCGGAAGAACTGCGTCGTCAACGGCTGGTCCAGCCCGTACGCCTTGCGGATGGAGGCGATCACGGCCTGGTCGGCGCCGCCCATCTCGCCGGCGATCACCTGTGCCGGGTCGCCCGGCGCTGCGTGGATCAGGATGAAGTTCAGCGCCAGCACGGCCAGCATGAGGCCGGCGGCCCAGGCCAGCCGGCGCAGGACGGCGAGCAAGGTGGCCATGACCCGGCGTTGCGCAGGGTTTCAGGCCTTGCGTACCCAAGTGTCGTTGATGGCGTCGGTAACGCCCCAGATGCCGTCCGGCGGACTCATCACGTTGGCGTTGGCTCCGAGGCGATACTTGGCTTCGTAGAGGAATGCGACCGGGCAGTCGTCGACCACGATCCTTTGCATGTCCTTGTAGAGCGCCTTGCGCTTGGCGAGGTCCATCTCCCTGCCGGCCGCGGCCAGCAGTTCATCGACCTTCGGATTGCTGTAACTCTGGGTGTTCGACCAGATCACGCCCGGCTTGATGTTCGAACTCAGCCAGGTGCGGTGCACGCCGATCACCGGGTCGCCCCAATTCCAGACCGAGTCCAGCGTCATCTCGAACTGCTGATCGGCGACACGGCGAGCCCAGGTCGGGAAGTCCGGCGAAACGCGCACCGTGCAATCGATACCCACCTTGGCCAGCGTTGGTCTCAGGTACTCATTCACGCCTCCCGTCGCACCGGGGATGGAATCGACTTCGAGCGCCAGGCGCGTCCCGTTCGCACCGGGCTTGAGGCCCGCGGCGTCGAGCAACTGGGTTGCCTTGGCGAGGTTGAGATCGTAATGCTCGACATCCTTGCTGTAGAACGGGCTGCCGCCCGCAATCGGGCCGGTGGAGCGCGCTGCAGCGCCCCCGAGCAGTTTGTCAATGATGAATTTCTTGTCGACGGCATACGCGATTGCCTGGCGCACGCGCTTGTCGGCCAGTTTGGGATTTTTCAGGTTGAACGCCAGCCAGATCAGCGCGCCATATGCCTGGCTGGTATCGATGAGCTTGGCGCCTGGCACCTTGCTCGCGCGGGCCATGAAGCGCGCGTCGGTGAGTTCCGGGTCGATGTCGATCTCGCCCTTTTCGTAGGCCAGGATCATGCTGGTGGGATCCTTGAACTCCCGGATGATGATCCGGTTCAGGTTGGGCAGCCCTTTCATGAAGAAGCCGTCGAACCGATCCATGATCAGGTGTTCGCCCGGTTTCCACTCGACCAGCTTGAACGGCCCCGAACCCACCGGATTGCTGTTGCGCGGATTCACCTTGATGTCCGTACCGTTGTCGAAGATGTGCTTGGGCAAGATCGGCGTGAGCGAAGTCGACATCGCCAGCAGCAAGGCCGGATGCGGCTCGGACAGGCGTACGACCGCAGTATGCGGGTCGTTGATCGTGACGGCGTTGACCGGCGCGTACATGGTCTTGAACGGATGGTTGTCGCGCACCGTCTCGATCGTGTACTTCACGTCTTCGGCCGTGATTGGCTTGCCATCGTGAAAGGTTGCGTTCTTGCGCAGGTACAGGGTCACGCTGCGGTTGTCGGACGACAGTTCCCAGCGTTCGGCCAGGTAGGGCTGCGGTTTCCAGTTCTTATCCATGCGAATCGGCGAGGCAAACAATTGCGACGCTGGCATCATGGTTGCGAAGCCGCTCTGTACTGCCGAATTGAGATGGCGTGGGCGCTGCGTGGTGCCGATCACCAGCACGCCTCCCTTGGCTGTCTGCGCGGCAACCTGCAGGGGGACCCCGAATATGCTGCCGGCTGTGAAGGCCGCGCCGGTCTTGAGGAAGTCACGGCGAAGATTGGTGCGCATGAGGCGTGTCTCCTGGATTGGTGGTCAATGGTGCAGCGCAAACCGCCTGCTGGTCATGGCAGTTCAGTGTGCCAAGGATTGCCGGCCGCAGATGGCACCAGATGCAACCGATCGATGGTGCCAGTTGCGGCTATCGTGCAGTTTGCTTGACTGACATCGTAGTCGTTGCGGGTAAACCCGGATAGGCGAACCCGGTGCCTGCTGCCTGGTGCCAAGCTGCGTGCACCACTGCGTCCGCTGGCAGCTACTGCGCCAGTACCGCCAGCGCCACCGATGCCACGCGCGAAGCCAGCGAGTCCGCGCGCGAGGTGAGCACGATCGGCACCTGCGCGCCGAGCACCAGTCCGGCGCAGTCGCCACCGCCGATGTAGTTGAAGCTCTTGTAGAGCATGTTGCCGGCGTTGAGGTCGGGCACGATCAGCAGGTCGGCCTGCCCCGGGACCCGGCCGGCGATCTTCTTGGTGCGCGCGGCCTCGGCCGAGATGGCGTTGTCGAAGCCGAACGGTCCTTCGACGATGGCGCCCGGCCAGCGCCCCTGCGCCGCCAGTTCCACCAGGGCCCGTGCGTCGAGCGTGGCCGGGATCGCCGGGTTCACGGTCTCCACCGCCGCGACGATGCCCACCCGCGGCTCGGCGATGTCGAGCTTGTGCAGCAGTTCGACCGCGTTGCCCAGGATGTCACACTTGGTCGCGAGATCGGGCGCGATGTTCACCACGCAATCGGCCAGCGCCAGCAGCTTGGGGTAGCGCGGCAGGTCGAACACGAAGGCGTGGCTGATGCGCCGCCCCGTGCGCAGGCCGCCATCGCGTCGCACCACGGCCGACATCAGTTCGTCGGTGTGCAGGCTGCCCTTCATCAGGCACTGAAACGCGCCCTTGCGTGCCAGCGTGACCGCCTGCGCGGCTGCGTCCGCTGGTTCGTTCGCCGTATCCACGATTTCGAACCGGCGCCAGTCGATGCCGCACTGCGACGCAATGGATTCGATGCGCTCGCGTGGGCCGACCAGCACCACCTGTGCGATTCCCGCAGTGGCGACCTGCGCTGCGGCGTCGAGTGCCAGTGGGTCGCACGGGTAGACCAGGCCGATGCGCGCCAGGCCGCGTGCCTGCGCGCGCCGGCGCGCCTGCGCAACGAGGCCAGCCAGTCGCGGGTGGCCGGTGTGCGCGGGTGGTGTGTCCGTGTCGTGCATGGCCGGGGTCTTCATGTGCGCCGTTGCTGCGCGGTCCGTCGTGGCGTGCAAGGCGGGCATGGACGAAGGACTCTCAGCCGCGCGGGAAAAAAGCCTGCAAGTCGTCGCTTTCTCTTGCTGCACCTGGCGCCGTGATCGGCGCCGGCGGGGCTCAGACGTAGTCCTTGTACTTCTCGAGGAAGCGCACCGGCCTGGACAGGGCGTCGCGGCGGAACGGATCGCCCAGTTCGCGCGTGCACATGATCTCGATCACCGTGGTCTTGCCGTCTTTCATCTGTGCCTGCACGGCCTTCTGCAGCGCCGGCCCGACGTCCGAGAGCCGGTCCACCACCACGCCTTCGGCGCCCATCGCGATCCCGATGCCGGCGAAGCTCTTGTTCTCGAGTTCGCCCGCGACGAAGCGGCGGTTGTAGAAGTCGACCTGGTTCTTCTTCTCCGCACCCCACTGGCGGTTGTGGAACACCACCGCGGTCACCGGGATGTCGTGGCGCACGCAGGTCATGATCTCGGACATGCTCATGCCCCAGGCGCCGTCGCCGGAGTAGGCGATCGCGGGGCGGTCCATCGCCGCGCACTTGGCGCCGATGATGGTGGGCAGCGCATAGCCGCAGTTGCCGAAGCTCATCGGCGCGAAGAAGCTGCGCGGCTCCTCGAAGCGCAGGTAGCTGTTCGCCACCGAGTTGATGTTGCCGATGTCGGTCGAGACCATGGCACGCGCCGGCATCGCTCGCTCGAGTTCGCGCAGCACCTGGCGCGGGTGCAGCCAGTTGCCCGCCTCGTTTTTCTGCTCCTCAATCATGTCCAGGCTGTACGGGTCGCGCTCGTGCGTCCACCCGTCCAGCTCCTTCTCCCACGCCGCCTTCTCCGCCTTGACGATCCTGGCGCGTGCAGCCTTGTTGGCGTCGCAGGCGAGCTTCCTGCCCTGCAGGCGCTCGGCGATGGCGCGCGCAGCGGCTTTCGCGTCGCCGTGGATGCCAACGTCGATCTTCTTCACCAGGCCCAGGTTGGTGTGGTCGGCTTCGACCTGGATGATGCGGGCGTTCTTCGGCCAGTAGTCCAGCCCGTGCTGCGGCAGCGTGCCGAACGGGCCCATGCGCGAGCCCAGTGCAAGCACCACGTCGGCCTGCGCGATGAGTTTCATCGCGGCCTTGGAACCCTGGTAGCCCAGCGGCCCGACCCACAGCGGGTGGCTGGCAGGGAAGGCATCGTTGCGCAGGTAGCCGGTGGCAACCGGCGCGCCGAGGCGCTCGGCGAGTTGCCGGCACTCGTCCACCGCGTCGCCCATCACGACGCCGCCGCCGGCCAGGATCACCGGAAATTTTGCCTTGGCGAGCAGGTCGGCGGCCGCATCCAGGCTGTGCGCGCCGCCGGCACCGCGTTCCACCCGCATTGGCTGGGGGATTTCGCACTGGATGTCGCCGTAGAAGTAGTCGCGCGGGATGTTCAGCTGCGTCGGCCCCATGTCGGACATCGCGCGGTCGAAGCAGCGCGCGGTGAATTCGGCCATGCGCCTGGGGTTGACCACGTGGCCCTGGTACTTGGTGAATTCCTGGAACATCGGCAATTGGTTCGCTTCCTGGAAGCCGCCCAGTCCGATGCTCATGGTGCCGGTCTCGGGCGTGACGATCACCACCGGGCTGTGTGCCCAGTAGGCGGCGGCAATCGCCGTGACGCAGTTGCTGATGCCGGGGCCGTTCTGCCCGATCACCACGCCGTGGCGGCCGCTGGCGCGTGCATAGCCGTCGGCCATGTGCGCCGCGCCCTGCTCGTGCACCACCGGGATGAGCCGGATGCCGGCCGGCGCGAAGATGTCCATCGCGTCCATGAACGCCGAGCCCATGATGCCGAAGATGTCGGTGACGTCGTTAGCCACCAGCGTTTCGACGAACGCCTCCGACGGGGTCATGCGCTGCACGCCGGTGACGGCGGCGCGCGGTGCAGCTTTCGACTTGGCGGCGGTCTTGCGGGCGGGCTTGGCAGCGCCTGGTTTGCTCATGGGTGGATGCTCCTGTAGTGGTTCGGTTGTCTCGAGAGCCTGGGATTCATGGCATCACAGGCGCCGAGGCCGGGTGGCAGTCCCGGCTTCGGCGGCGAATGTAGCAGTGCAAGCGGATCTAGTCAATAAAAATTTCAAAAAACGGAATGTGATGTACAAAAATACGAGATCAAAGTACATTTGCGCCATGATGAAACTGGTTCATGACAATCCCGCACCGATCGCGGGTCCGGCCACCGACACGCCGGCGCTGCGCCTGTTCGCGCTGCTCGAACTGCTTGCCGCGAGCGATCGGCGCCATTCGCTGCAGAGCTTGGTGGAGGAAACCGGCCTGCCCAAGCCGACCCTGCATCGCATGCTGCAGCAACTCGAATCCGCCGGCCTGTTGCAGCGCGACAGCGATGGCCGGCATTACGCGACAGGTTCGCGCCTGCGCCGCCTGGCCGAGAACGTGCTGTTGCACGACAGCCAGCACGGCGCGCGCCATGCAGTGTTGCGCCAGCTCGTCGAGCAGGTGGGCGAGAGCTGCAACATCACCGCGCTCTCGGGCAGCGAGGTGATCTATCTCGACCGGGTCGAGACCGCCGCGCCGCTGCGCTTCTATCTGCACGCGGGCTCTCGCGTGCCGGCGCACTGTTCGGCCAGCGGCAAGATGCTGCTGGCGCAACTGCCGCCGGCGCAGCGCCGCCGGCTGCTCGGCCAGGTGCCGCTGGAGCGCTGCACTCCGACCACCATCACCGACATTGGGCAACTCGAACAGGAACTGCGCCGGGTGCGCAGCCAGGGCTACGCGCTCGACAACGAGGAATTCCTGCCCGGCCTGTTCTGCATCGCGGTGCTGGTGCCGCGCAGCGAGGGCGGCGCGTCCAACCTGTGCATCGCCGTCCAGGCACCGGTGATGCGCCTGGACGCCGACAAGGCGCGCTCGCTGCTGCCACACCTGCGCGCGGCCGCCGATGCGCTCGGGCGCATCGATGCCGGCGTCCCGGCCAACCGCAGCGCGTGACAGGCTGTGCACCATGGCATCACGGCGTCACAAGCAGGCGGTGGATCAGCAGGAGGCGGTGGAAGATCCGCGCGACCTGCGCCCGCAACGACAGTTGTCGGTGCGCACGGTGTTCGGCATCGACTCCGAGCTGCGGGTGCCGGCGTTCACGAGGCGCGACGATCACGTGCCCGAGATCGATCCGGTCTATCGCTTCAACCCCGAGGTCACGCTGGCGATCCTGGCGGGCTTCGTGCAGGACCGGCGCGTCATGGTCCAGGGGATGCACGGCACCGGCAAGTCGACGCACATCGAGCAGGTGGCCGCGCGCCTCAACTGGCCCTGCGTGCGCGTCAATCTGGACGGGCACCTGACGCGCCTGGACCTGGTCGGCAAGGACGCGGTGGTGCTGCGTGATGGCAGGCAGGTCACCGAATTCCAGCCCGGCATCCTGCCCTGGGCGCTGGAGCGGCCGGTGGCGCTGGTGTTCGACGAATACGACGCCGGCCGCCCGGAAGTGATGTTCGTGCTGCAGCGCGTGCTCGAGCAAGGCGGCCGGTTCACCCTGCTCGACCAGAACCGGGTGCTGCGTCCGCATCCGTACTTTCGCCTGTTCGCGACCGCAAACACGATCGGACTGGGCAACCTCAACGGCTTGTACCATGGCGCGCAGAAGCTCAACCACGCGCAGATCGACCGCTGGAACATCGTCGCCTCGCTCGATTACCTGCCACCGGCCGAGGAGGTGCGCATCGTGCTGGCACGGGCGCCAAGGCTCAACCAGGCGCGCGGCCGCGCGCTGGTGCGCGCCATGGTCGAGGTGGCCAGCCTCACGCGCAAAGGGTTTGCGGCGGGCGACCTGTCCACCGTGATGTCGCCGCGCACGGTCATCACCTGGGCCGAGAACCTGGAGATATTCGGTGATCCCGCGCGCGCGTTTCGGCTGTCGTTCGTGAACAAGTGCGACGAAGCCGAACGCACCATCGTGGCCGAGTACTATCAGCGCTGCTTCGGTCAGGATTTGGCCGAGCCTGATGTGCCCGGGGTTTCGCTGCCGTGAGCCGCGCGCAGGCGTTGGCGCGCCGCCAGCAGGTCGTCGAGGAACTCTGCGGTGCCACGATCCGTGCGCTCAGCGGGCAGCCCGATTTGCACTTTCGCGGGCAACGGCTGCACCGCGGCCTGCGCGCGCTGCCGCTGCACGCGCCGCACCTGTATCCGGACCTGGAGTCGGCCGCGTTCGCGTCGTTTCGCGGCGCCGCCGATGCCATGGCCTTGCGCGTGGATGCGAGCGACGCCGCCCTGCACGAGCGCCTGTCCCCGGTCCAGCCGGTGGCGCGCCTGGTGTTCGAACTGCTGGAGCAGTTCCGCGCCGAATCGCTCGTGCACGAGGGCTGGCCCGGGGTGCGGCTCAACCTGCGGCACGGCTTTTCCGCCTGGGCGCGCGCCTACCACGACAGCGGCCTTGCGACCACGGTGGGCGGCCGGTTGTTCTTCGCGGTTGCGCTGGTGTGTCGTGCGCGTGTGACCAATGAGCCGGTCGAAGAGGCGTATGTGGACCTGATAGAGTCGCCCCGCGGCGCACTGGCGCCGCGCATCGGCGCTGCACTGGTGGCGTTGCGCCGCGCGCGCCACGACCAGGCGCGCTACGCGGTGCACGCACTGGCGATCGCGGCGACGGTGGCCGACACGTGGGATGTTCTCGTCGAACAGGACGACGGCCAGACGCCGATCGGCGAGAACGAGGCGCTGGCGGCGTTTGCCTTGTTGCTGGACTGGCCGTCCGAAGGCGGGGCCGGCAGCGTCGTCGCGTCCACAGACCGCCAGCGGAGATCGGCTGTCGAGGCAGGTGGCTACCGCGTGTACACGCGACGCTACGACCAGGTGTGCGGTGCCGCCGAACTGGTACGCGAGGAGGTGCGCCGGCAATGCCGCGAACGGCTGGACGAGCTGATCCGCCAGCGGGGCGTCCCGTTGCAGCGGCTGGCGCGCGAGCTGCGTTCGATGCTGGCGCTGCCGGCGAGCGACGGCTGGGACACGGGCCATGAGGAGGGCCAGGTTGATGGGCGGTCGCTGGCGCGCCTGGTTGCCGCGCCTGCCGAGCGTCGCCTGTTCCGCCAGCCCCGCAGTGCTCCGCAGGCCGACTGCGTGGTCACGTTCCTGGTCGATTGCTCAGGGTCGATGCGCCAGCACATGGACACCCTGGCGGTGCTGCTGGACGTGTTCGCGCGCGCGCTGGAACTGGCTGGCGCCGCGAGCGAGATCCTGGGCTTCACCACGCGCAGCTGGAACGGGGGGCGTGCCTGGAAGGACTGGCTGGCGCAAGGCAGGCTGGAGCGGCCGGGCCGGCTCAATGAGCTGCGCCACATCGTGTTCAAGGACGCCGATTCCCGCTGGCGGCGCAGCCGGGCCGAGATCGCGGTACTGCTCGAACCCACGGTGCACCGCGAGGGCGTCGATGGCGAGGCCGTGGCGTGGGCGGCAGGCCGGCTGTCCGCGCGCGAGGAGGCGCGCAAGCTGCTCGTGGTGGTGTCGGACGGCTCACCGATGGACAGTGCGACGACGCTCGCCAATGGTGCGCAGTACCTCGACGAACATCTGCGCGAGGTCGTTCGCGGGATCGAGTCGTCCGGCCGGATCGAGGTCTTCGGCCTCGGGATCGGGCTCTTTCTGAGCGCCGGCTTCAGCCGCAGCCACGTGCTCGATGCGCAGATGGACAATACCAATCGAATGTTGCGCGAGATCGCCCAATTGATCGGCAGCCGGCGCCAACGGTGAGTCGCGCAGCATGCGTGTGATGGAGAAATGCCGGCTCGCCTGTCACGCGCAGGCCCGCAGAGACTTCGGCCAGCGGACGCAAGGTCGCTGCAGGGCGAGTTCTCATCGTGGATCGGCGATCCAGGGGTCGTCTGCGTGTGTCGCGCTGCCGGCTGCGGCGCGCGTGCGCGTGAGTTCCTGCATGGCTCGCGCCAGCGCCGCGATGCCGGGCGCGATCGCTGCCGTGTCGATGGACGACAGGCGCAGCCGGAAGTAGCCGCACGGCTCGGGCGGCCTGCCGAAGAAGACGTCGCCGGGCTCGATCAGCACGCCGTGCGCGCGTGCCTGCCTGGCCAGCGCGGCGCCGTCCACGCCTTCGGGTGTCTGCACCCACACGGACGCGCCGCCTTGCGGAGGGTGGAAGTGGCACTGCGGCAGTTCTGCGCGCAAGGCGTGGCACACCACTTCGACGCGCTCGCGCATCACCTGGTTCACACGGCGCGTGTGCGACTCGTGGTGCCCCATCGAGAGGAACAAGGCAAAGGTGTGCTGCAGGAACGTGCTCGGGTGGCGCAGCATGGCGTGCCGGATCGGACGCATCTCCTCGATCAGTTCACGCGGTGCCACGACATAGCCCAGGCGCAGGGCAGGCGACAGGCTCTTGGAAATGGAGCCGACGTAGATCACGCGGCCGCTGCGGTCCAGGCTCTTGAGCGCCGGCATCGGCCTGCCATCGTACAGGTTCTCCGCCTCGTAGTCGTCCTCGATCACCACGAAGTCGCGTTGCTGCGCCCGCTGCAGCAACTGCTGGCGCCTTTGCAGGCTCAGCGTCACGGTGGTCGGGCTCTGGTGCGATGGGGTCACGAACAGATACTCCAGCGCGGGAATATCGTCGATCATCACGCCGTCGCCGTCGACGCGCACTTCGGCGAAGCGCGGGTTGCGCAGCGCGAAGCTGTTGCGCGCGTGCGGGTGACCTGGATCTTCGAGCCCGACGCGCGTGTACTCGGAGAACAGGGTCTCCGACAGCAGGTAGTACGCCTGCTGTGCGCCGAGCGTGATCAGGATTTCGCTGTCCAAGGCAAATACGCCGCGCCGCGGCAGCAGCCGCGTGCGGATCTGTTCCAGCAGTTCGGGCACGTCGCCGGTCTCGAGGTCGGGTGTCCAGTGCGGCAGGCGCGACCGTGCCAGGCTGCGCATGCAGCACTCGCGGAAGTCCTCGGTCGGGAACAGTTGCGGATCGTGCCTGCCGTAGACGAACGGGTAGGGGTAGGCGTTCCAGTCCAGCGGCTTGCGCAGTGTCGGGCGCTGCCGTTGCGAACGCAGCACGCGTGTGCGCCAGTCTGGTGCGGCTGCGGCGGCGCCCTGCGGCGGGTCGGCCTGCTGCGCGACATCGGGACGGTTGTGCGCCAGCACGAACAAGCCGCTGCGTGGCCGCGCTTCGAGGTAATGCTCGTCGCACAGCTGCTGCAGCGCCGAGGTGACCGTGTTGCGGCTCAGGCCGAGTGCATCGGCCAGCGCGCGCGAGGAGGGCAGGCGCGCACCGGGCCAGAGCCTGCCGTCCAGGATCGCCTGGACCACCGCCTGGCGCATCCGGCCCTGCAACGGCAGGCCGGGCTGCTCGGGGAGCGCCAGCAGTTGCGCCCACTGTGCGTCTCGCGAGGCGGCCATGGTTCCGGCGATGTCTCCGTTCGATCTGGTATGGCGGAATCCTTCGATCTGGCTCTATGGTCCGGGCGCGAGGGCGCGTACCCTTCGCGTCTTCGGATGCGAAAGCGCCATCCGTCGAATTGCAGGAGATTGTATGAACGACACCCGGAACGACATAGCCCCGGCGGTGACCGTGGCGACCTTGCAGGCCTTCAGTGATGCCTGGAACCGACACGACGTCGATGGCCTGATGTGCTTCATGAGCGAGGACTGCGTGTTCATGACCGCCGCCGGGCCGGACGCCTGCGGCACGCGGCACGTCGGGCGCGAGGCCGTGCGCAAGGCGTTTGCCGCGGCCTGGGAGAGCGTCAAGGACGCGCAGTGGGAGCGCGCCACGCACTGCGTGCAGGGCGACGTTGGCATCTCGCAGTGGACCTTTACCGGCACCGCCCCTGACGGCAGCCGCATCGAGACCGACGGCGTGGACGTGTTCACGTTTCGCGGCGGCAAGATCGCGGTGAAGAACGCATTTCGCAAGGCGCGCCCGAACCTGCCGGCGGCACGCTGAGCGGCGCATCGGCACTGAACCAGGAGTCCAGCACGTGGCCACGACGCAGCCCAAGCCTTCCAGCCGCACGAACCCGCAGGCGCGCGCGCCCTATGACCCGCGATACGACCCGCTGGTAGACCGCAATCCGGGTGCCGGGCGGGATTACGCGCCGACCTACTGGGTCGCCAGCGCGGGCACGCCGCCGCCCGACGATGGGCCGGTGGCGTCGGACCTGGACGCCGACGTGGTCGTGATCGGATCGGGCTCGACCGGCATGTCGACCGCGCTCTATCTGGCGCAGGAACATGGCGTGCAGGCCGTGGTGCTGGAAGCCAACCAGGGTTCCTGGGGTTGTTCGAGCCGCAGCGGCGGCCAGGGACAGAACGCCAGCGGCCGCCTGACGCGCGCGCAGTGGATCGAGCGCTACGGCCTGGACGTGGCGAAGCGGCTGGACAGCGAGATCCGCACCGGGTTCGAGAACTTCCGGCAACTGGCGCTGCAGATCGATTGCGAGGCGCACGACGGCGGCCACCTCTATATCGCGCACCGGCCGGAGAAGGTGCCGGTGCTGCAGAAGCAGACCGCGCTGCTGCGCGAGACCTTCGGCTACCAGACGCGCATGCTCAGCGTCGAGGAACTGCGGCGCGACTATTGCGACGAGCGCGACGCGTGTGGCGCCATGTTCGAGCCCGACGGCGTGGGCGTGCACCCGCTGAAATTCACCTTCGGCCTGATCCGCAAGGCGCGCGCGCTCGGCGTGAAGCTGTATACCGGCAGCCCGGTGCAGGGCTGGCAGACGGTCGGCGGCGTGCATCACCTGCAGACACCCGGCGGCGTGGTGCGTGCGAAACGGGTGGCGGTGTGCACCGGTGGCTACACCGGCCAGACGCTCAACCCGCTGCTCAAGAACAAGGTCCTGCCGATCCTCTCGAACTCGGTGGTCACGCGCCCACTCACGCAGGCCGAACTCGACGCCTGCAACTTCAAGTCACGCACCTTCCTCACGGACACTCGCACGCTGCGCTTTTACTACCGCCTGCTGGCCGACAACCGCCTGCAACTGGGCAGCCGCAGTTCCATCACCGGGGCCGACGCCGAGGATCCGGTGCACCTGAAGCTGCTCACCGACGCGATCGCGCGCAAATTTCCACCGTTGGCGGGCATCCAGATCGACTACTCCTGGTGGGGCTGGGTCGACGTCAGTCATGACATGATGCCGCGCATCACACGGCCGGACCCGGCACAGACGATCTGGTATGCGGTCGGCTACGGCGGCAACGGCGTGTCGTTCTCCACCTGGGCCGGCAAGCGGCTGGCCGAGCGCGTGGTGGGCAAGGACGCCGGCAACCCGGTGTTCGAGTTGCCGATCTACGCCGGTGCGCTCGAATACCCGAACCTCTTCAACCTGGTGCGCTCGGAGGCGTTCGCGCCGTTTCGCCGCTTCGGCCAGCGCTTCCTGTACAAGTGGTACTGGTTTCGGGACGAGAAGTAGTTACAGGACCGGCGTTCAGGGCGCGGCACAGCCGCGCCTCGCACGCCGTGCGAAGCACTGCACTGGCCGGAGATTCACGTGATCACGAGTTCAGCTCCACCACCGGCCGTCGAGCACCAGCCCGTGCGCCTTGAATGTAGTGTCGCTGCGGACTTCTTCGCCCAGCACGTCGCGGTAGCTGGTGGGTTGCCGGACCAGTTCGAACACACTGGCCTCGCCCGGCGCGCCGCCTCTGAGCGTGCCCAGATCGGGGCGGTGGATCGCGCGGGCGGCGTTCACGGTGGCGCAGGCCACCACCTCGGGCAGGCTCATGCCCAGCGCGTGGAATTTGGCCAGCGTGGTCAGCAGGTCGTAGGCCGGGCCGTTGATGGAGAGCGCGTGCACGTCCGACGAGATCACGTCGGGCTTGAAACCGGCCTCCAGCATCTGGCGGCTGGTCTGGAAGCCGCACGAACCCGAGCCATGCCCGATGTCGAACAGCACGCCGCGCGCGCGCGCCGCCAGCACCTCCGGGCGCACGCCGCCGCCGGGCCTCGAGGGCGCATTCGGAAACGGCCGGAAGCAGTGCGTCAGGATGTCGCCGGTGCGCAGCCGCGCCAGCACGTCGGTGCGCGACGGTGGCGGGTGGTCCAGGTGGGCCATCAGCGGCAGGCCCAGTTCCTCCGCGACTTCGAGTGCCATGTCCACCGGGGCGATACCGGCGTTGCCGCTGGCGGTGCGTCCGACGCGCACCTTCACGCCGACGATCAGGTCCAGGTTCTCGCGCGCCACGCGCAGGCGCTGGCGCAGGTCGAGCAGGCGCAGGTCTTCGCCCTCGCCGACCATCACCGTGCTGGAGAACGCGTAGATGCCGGCGAACGACAGGTTGATCAGTGGCAGGATGCGCACCGGCAGCGACGGCTCGATCACGTGCCGGCGAAAGCCGGGGAAGTTGCCCGCGCCGGCGGTGCCGGCGTCCACGAAGGTGGCGGTGGCACTGCTGCGCGCCAATGCCACCGCGTCCACGCCCAGCGAGGTGCCGCCCCAGTAGACGTGCGTGTGCAGGTCGATCAGGCCGGGCGTGACGATCTTGCCGGCGAGATCGCGCACGTCGGTGCGCGGGCCTGCCGTCAGCCCGTCGCCGATCGCCGCCACCTTGCCGGCGGCAAACGCGACGTCGGTCACGCGGTCGATGCCCTGCGAGGGGTCCAGCACGCGCGCGCCGCGCAGGATCAGGTCGGCTTGCTTGTCGTTCATGGTGAGAGGTCTCTCTGGGGCCAGGGTGCGGCTGCAGCGCCGGCAGGGTCACGCACCGTATCGTATCGGTGGTCGTGGGGCATGGCGAGGCAACGCCCGGACGAGCGTATCAGGATGGCTGTGCGTCCACCAGCATGATGGCCTCGATCTCGACCGTGATGTTGTTGGGCAGCGAACCCATTCCCACCGCCGAGCGCGCGTGGCGCCCGGCTTCGCCCAGCACGTTCACGAACAGGTCCGAGCAGCCGTTGATCACCTTCGGGTGCTCGCCGAAGGTCGGGGTGGCGTTGACCATGCCCAGCACCTTCACCACCTGGCGGATGCGCGCCAGATCGCCTAGCGCCAGCTGTGCCACCGCGAGCAGGTTGAGCCCGGTCTGCTGCGCGTGCCCATAGGCTTCTTCCACGCTCACGTCCGCGCCGACCTTGCCGGTGGCCATGCTGCCGTCTGCGCGGCGCGGCCCTTGCCCGGACAGATACAGAAAGCCGTTGACGAGCTGGAACGGGACGTAGTTGGCCATCGGTGTCGCCGCCTTGGGCAGTTCGAGCCCGAGTGTCTTCAGTCGGTCGTAGGGTGTCGTCATGTCGTTTCTCCCGGCGAAATGAATGAATGTTATGGGGTCAGGTCTCAATACCGTTAATTTAGATAACTGCTGTATGATTTTCGTCTGTACTCCCAAGGAGACGGACACATGGCTCGAACCAAGGCGGGACTGAGCGCGGGTGCTCGGCTGACGGACTACCTGAGCGCAAGCCTGATGGCGCGCGTTGTGCCGCCGCAGGCGGTACAC
>JBDHRZ010000022.1:0-15707 GCA_039807845.1 Rhodoferax sp. | reverse complement strand
GCCTACGGGCTGCGCGCGCGCAAGGTGGATGCGAGCACGATCGGGCGCACCGTCGGCGAGTACCTCGAACGGGTCGGCCTGGGGGCCTACGCCAGCCGCCTGCCGGCAGCCCTGTCGGGTGGGCAGCGTCAGCGCGTCGCGCTGGCGCGTGCGCTGGCCATCAAACCCACCGTGCTGCTGATGGACGAGCCACTGTCCAACCTGGACGCCAAGCTGCGCGTGCAGGTGCGCGAGACCATCTCCGACCTGCAGAAGGAAGTCGGCATCACCACCGTGCTGGTGACGCACGACCAGGAAGAGGCGCTGGCGATGTCCGACCGCATCGGCCTGATCCGCGAAGGGCGGCTGGAGCAGTCCGGCACGCCGCAGGACCTGTACGCGCGCCCGCGCACCGCCTATGCCGCGGACTTCGTCGGTGCCGCCAACATCTGCCCGGCGAGCCTGCGCGCGCCGGCGACCGAGGACGCGCTGGTCGAGGTGCAACTGGCTGGTGCGAGCCTGCAGGTACGCGCGCCGCAGGCCTTGCCCGCCGGGCCGGCCAGCCTGATCGCACGCCCCGAGGTACTGGCCTTGCTGCCCGACGGGGCGCTCGGGCACAACCAGTTGCCCTGCACCGTGCGCCGGCGCCAGTACCTCGGTGCGCGCACGGTCTATGCGGTCGAGATCGAAGGCGGCGTGCGGCTGCGCATCGAGGCCCACGGCCACGATGCGGCGTGTGCGGTGGGCGCGCGCGCCCGGGTGCAGTTCGATCCGGACCAGACCCGGGTGGTGGCAGCATGACCGGTATGCGTCACGACCGCGTCTGGTTCTGGCTCACGGCGCTGGTGCTGGCGCTGTTCTGCCTGTTCCTGCTCTACCCGCTGGTGCAGGTCATCGGTTCGAGCCTGGCCGCCAGCGATGGCGGTCCGTCCGGCTGGCGCACCCTGGTGGGCGAGCCCAAGTACCGCTCCGCGGTGTTCAACACGCTGCTGCTGGGCCTGGTGGTCACGCTCACCTCGACGCTGATCGGCGTGCCGCTGGCGTTCTTCACCGCGCGCTTTTCCTTTCCCGGCAAGGCCTTGATCGCCATCCTGCCGATGACCACGCTCATCGTGCCCGAGGTGATCGTGGCGCAGACCTGGCTCATGGTGCTGGGCAACAACGGCTTCGTGACACGCTGGCTGGGCGGCTACGACATCGAGATCCCCTCCTTCTACGGCTGGACGGGGCTGGTGACGACGATGACCTTCGTCTACTACACCTATGTCTACATCGGCACGCTGGCGGCGATCCGCGGCTTCGACGGCCAGCTGGAGGAGGCCTCGCAGAGCCTGGGCGTGCCGCCCGGGCGCACGCTGATCCAGGTGATGCTGCCGGTGGTGGCGCCGGCGATCATGGCCAGCGCCATCCTCGTGTTCACGCTGGTGGTGGGCAACTTCGCGGTGGCCATCATCCTGGGCCACAACGTGAGCCTGCTGTCGGTGCTGACCTACCAGAGTTTCGTCTCCGAGATGGGCGCCAACCCGGTGATGCAGAGCACGCTGGCCAGCGTGTCGGTCGCGATCGTCGCCTGCGTGCTGTTCCTGCAGCGCTGGGTGGTCTCGCGCGGGCGCTTCGAGATCGTGCAGGGCCGCGGCGCGCGGCCGGTCGCGGTGGGCGGGGCGCGCGCCATCGCCATGGCCACGCTGGCCGGCATCGTGGTCGTCATTTCGCTGTTGCCGCTCGTCACGGTGCTGGTGGGAGCCTTCACGCGTGCCCGCGGGCCGGTGATGCGCTGGGGTGAATGGACCACCGACAACCTGCAGCGCGTGCTGCTGGCCGAGCCGGTGCCGATTCTCAACACCCTGCTCTACGCCGGCGTGGCGCTGCTGCTGAGTCTCGTGCTCAGCACGCTGATCGGTTTCCTGGTGGTGAAGAAGCGCAACCTGCTCACGCCCGCGATCGACTACCTGGGCGCGCTGCCGCTGGCGCTGTCGGGCACCGTGCTGGGCATCGGGCTGGTGATGTCGTTTCGCGGCGGCTGGCTGCCGCTGGCCGGCAGCGCGGGCATCATCATCCTGGCCTACCTGATCCGCCGCCTGCCGTTCGGCGTGCGCAACGCGTCGGCCACGCTCTACAACATCCCCGCCTCGATCGAGGACGCCTCCGTGAGCCTGGGCGTGCCGCCGATGCAGACGCTGCTGCGCGCGGTGCTGCCGATCATGCTGCCCTCGGTGGCCGCGGCCGGCGTGCTGGTGTGGACCACCACGGTGGCCGAACTGAGCGCCTCCGTGGTGGTCTACTCGGCCGGGCAGGAAACCCTGCCGATCCAGATCTTTCGCCTGATCGACTCCAACCTGATGGCGCAGGCCTCGGCCTATGGCCTGGTGCTGCTGGCCATCATCCTGCTGCCGATCCTGATCGCCACCACCGTGTTCAAGGTGGACGTGTTCGCCGCGCGCTGAAGCGCCTTTCCCTGCCAGTTCCCCACCCGTACCAGAGTCGGAGTAGGAATGCCAGTCACCCAGCACCCCCTCCACAGATCCGTACGTGCGGCGCTACCGCATACGGCTCCTGCCTTGGGTCGTGACGATCAGACGCTGGTCGGGGTAAGGGTGGCAGATGTTCGGGATTGGTAACCAGTGAGCCATCAGTCGATACATTCGGCGCCAGCTCAGGCCGCGGCTCTGGCTGCGGCGGCACAACGTGCGATGCCACAGCCCTGCCACCCGGTGACGGAATGCCCTCAGCCGCGCGCCGTTGCACGGCACGCCGAAGTACCGACCATGCCCAGCCACCACCGCGCGCAGGTACTGGCCCTGCTCGGGGATGGAGTGGTGCATGCGCCGTCTGAGTTCGAATTTGACCGCCTGGAGTTTGGCACGCAGGCGTTTGGCGCTGGTGAGCCGCAGGACCATGAAGTGGCCTTTCCTCGTCTTCCCGCAGCAGTGCGTGAACCCGAGGAAGTCAAAGGTCTGCGGTTTGCCTTGTCCCTTGCGGTGTCGGTTGTCCCGGGCGAAGCGCCCGAACTCGATCAGCCGCGTCTTCTCGGGGTGCAGCCTCAGCCCGAACTTGCCCAACCGATCGGATACCGCGCGCCAGAAGCGATCGGCATCATCTCGGAACTGAAAGCCCGCGACCCAATCATCGGCATAGCGCACCATGATCATGTCGCCTCGGGCATGGCGCCCCCTCCACTGCTGGACCCACAGGTCAAACGCGTAGTGCAGGTAGATGTTGGCCAGCAGCGGGGAAATGCTGCCGCCTTGTACCGTCCCCAACTCGCTTTGCGTCAACCTGCCCTGTTCCAGTACGCCCGCGTGCAGCCACTTCTTGATCAGCCGCACCACGCGCGCATCGGCCACGCGATGCTCGATGAATTTGATCAGCCAGTCGTGTTCGATGGTGTCGAAGAACTTGGCTATGTCCGCATCGAGTATCCAGTTCACTTTCCTTGCGCTCACCCCTACGCTTACGGCGTCCAGCGCGTTGTGCGCGCTCTTGGCCGGCCTGAAGCCATAGCTGAACCCGAGAAAATCCTGTTCGTAGATGGCGCTAAGGACTTCGACCGATGCACGCTGGACGATCTTGTCTTCCAGCGCGGGCACGCCCAATGGGCGCTTACTCCCGTCGGCCTTGTCGATATACACCCGCTTCACAGGTTGGGGCCGGTAGCCCCCTCGGGCCAGTCGGTCGGACAGGTCCAACAGATTGCTCTGCAGGTCTTGCCCGTACGACCGCCAGGTCTGGCCGTCGGCCCCGGCAGCCGCATCGCGTTTGAGCGCGTAGTAGGCCGCCTCAAGGCGTTCGACCGCGTAGATGTGATGCAGCAAATTGTCGAACTTTGCATCACGACGGCCCTTTGCCGTCTGTCGTATGCCATCGAGCGCGGTTCCCACGTCATAGACCCGGCTGGTTCTCCGGGACATGCGCGCCGCAACAGCATTGCCCTTGGCCTGCCGCCTTCCCTCCACCGCCTCCGCCGCCGCAGGGATTACACCCGCAGCCTTGTTCGGCAGCTTCTTCGGTACTACGCAGCAGTCCGACTTCCCGCGCCTGTAGCTCATCGTCGTTCGCCCTTGGGCTTCCCGATGCACTCTGCACCAAACGCTTCCCAGCGCTGCGCAGAAGGACGCGGGACCTCCCGGTTCCCGAACAAAGTGCTTGCGTGCCTGCACGGGGTCTGTGACCGCGCGGGGTCCATGGGCGTCTCGCCAAAGCGACGCCCACGGTGTGGCCTTCGGCTTATCTCCACAGCCTCGGCACCCCGGACCACCCGCGACCGGAGTCGCGGGGCATGTATTACGCGGCTCGATACCCGGCCCGCACGTACCCCTGTCAACGCTTCGCCCACACTCTCACGAATGTGCTCGCATGACTCGGAGCCGCCGTAGCTGGCTAAGCTTTCAACGTATGAAACTTTCATTCACAACACTTTGCCGGTTTTGACCGGCGCACGGAGATGACCATGCAGATGTCTTTTCACCGTCGCCAGTTCCTGGCCGCCATGGGCGCGACCGCCGCCGGCCCGCTGTTCGCCCAGGCGGCGGGCAACGTGGTGGTCTACACGTCCAACAACCAGCAGGCGGTGCAGTCGATCACCGACGTGGCGCGCAGCAAGCTGCCCAACGTGAAGTTCAACTTCGTGACCGGCGGCAGCGGGGTGCTGCTCAAGCGCATGGAGACCGAGCTGTCGGCCCCGCAGGCGGACATCTTCTGGAGTTCGAGCGCCAACACCCTGGGCGCCTTCAAGCAGCTGTTCGAGCCCTACCGCTCGCCGGAGGCGGCCACGATCCCGGCGTCGCTCGCGGAACCGCACAACCTGTGGACGGCGGCCAACGTGCACCTGGTCACGGCGATGATCAACCGCAAGCAACTCGGCAGCATCCCCGAGCCCAAGGTCTGGAAGGACCTGCTCGATCCGCGCTGGAAAGGCAAGATCATCATCGCCGACCCGGCCAACAGTTCCACCGCCTACACCATCCTGTGGGGTGTCAAGCAGATGCTCGGCGCGCAGGCGCTGCGCCAGCTCGCGGCGAACCTGGTCGTCACCAGCGCGGCCGCCACGGTGCTGCGCGCGGTGGCGCAGGGAGAGTACGCCGTGGGCCTGACCTTCGAGTCGAACGCCTACGCCTACGTGGCCGGCGGGCAGAAGGAGATCCGGCTGCTCTACCCGCAGGACGGCACGTTCAGCTCGCCCGAGTTCCTGGTGCTGGCGAAGAACGCGCCCAATGGCGCGCTGGCGCGGCGCGGCTTCGACCACATCATCTCGAAGGACGTGCAGATCGCGCTGCTGGAAAACGCGTTCCGTCGACCGAGCCGCAGCGACATCGACGTGAGCAAGTACGTCGAGCTGCCCAATTTCGCGTCGGTGAAGGTGTTTCCGATCGACGAGAACGACGCCGCGGCCAAGCGCAAGGAGTTCCTCGATGAGTGGGCTGCAGCCGGCGCCGCCAAGACCTGATACCCGCCGGCCCCGTGCCGCACACGGCGGCACGAGGCCGGTGCACGGCGCCGGCACCACCCGGCCCGTGGCCGGGCGGCGCAGCACCGACCAGGCCTATGACGCGATCGAGGTGCTGTTCTCGACGCTGCAGCTCGAGCCCGGCAGCCCGGTGGTCGAGGCCGACCTGATCGCGCGCACCGGCCTTGGCCGCACGCCGGTGCGCGAGGCACTGCTGCGCATGGTCGCGAGCGGGCTGATCGTGCAGCAGCCCCGGCGCGGCCTGCTGGTCTCGCCGATCGACCTGGCCGAGTACCTCGACGTGCTGCAGACCCGGCGCGTGCTCGAAGTGCTGATCGCATCCTGTGCGGCGCGCCGCGCCAACACCAGCCAGCGGCAGGACATCGTGCGCTGCGCCGAGCGCATGGTCGGCGCAGCGCAGGCCGGCGACCTGGCGGCGTACCTGCGCGCCGACCACGAACTGGACGTGGTGAACCACCAGGCGAGCGAAAACCGCTCCGCGGTCAACTGCGTGGTCCCGCTGGTCGTGCAGTGCCGCCGGTTCTGGGTTGCCTACCAGCACGAAGGCGAAATGCAAGAGGGCGCACGCGCGCACCTGCAACTGGCCGAAGGCGTCGCCTCGGCCGACGAAGCCTCTGCCGTCGAAGGGGCCAACGCGCTGCTGGACTATCTGGAGCGCTTCGCGCGGCGCATCATCGAGCGTTGAGGCTGGAAGCGGCCGCCCGGCAATTCAGTTCACCGCCACCTTTACGGCGGCGCTCTGGTGGGCCTTGAAACTCAGCGTTATCTTTGGCTTGCGCTCCACAAGATCACTTGCTGCGGATGGGGCATTTCCTGTGCCTGACGGATCTCTTCTGGTCTGCACACGGTCCAATTCCTTACAAATTGGCACGCATGCCTGCGCTATGCTGAGCGCTCGGACCTGGGTACGCTGACTCGGCAAGACTTTCCAACGAAGGAGGAAACGAACATGAAACCACACGCTGCATCCCGCGCGCTGGCGCTTTCGCTCGGCGTCGGCGCCGCGCTGCTCGCCGGCTGCGCCGACACGACCTTGACCAAGACCCAGCGTGACACCGCGATCGGCGCGGGCGTCGGCGCGGTGGCGGCGGCCGCGATCGGCGGCGGCGCCAAGGGCGCGGTGGTGGGCGGGGCGCTCGGGGGTGCCGGCGGCTACATCTGGTCCCGGCACATGGCCGAGAAGAAGGCCGCCATGGAGCGTGCCACCCAGGGCACCGGGGTCGCGGTGACGCAGACCGCCGACAACCAGCTCAAGCTGCAGATTCCGAGCGACATCTCGTTCGACACGGGCCGCTATGACATCAAGCCCAACCTGCGCCCGATCCTGGACCAGTTCGCCAGCGGCCTGGCCGGCCAGCCGAACACGGAGGTGCGCATCATCGGCCACACCGACAACGTCGGCTCCGATGCGGTCAACGACCCGTTGTCGCTGCAGCGGGCGCAGGCCGCCAGGGACTACCTGGTCGCGCGCGGGGTGAACGCGAACCGGATCACGATCCAGGGCCGTGGCTCGCATGAACCGGTCGCAAGCAACGCCACCGTCGAGGGACGGGCGCAGAACCGCCGGGTCGAGATCTTCCTGGCCGAGCGCGCCGCCGCGGCGTCGAGCTGGCGCGCGTGCGCGCGGGCACGACTGGCTGCGCCATCGACGCTGCGCGCGGGCCCGAGACCGACGCGCGTGCGCGTGCACCTGCGGCTGCGCCTGGGCGCGACCGTAGATCTATGACTGCGGCGCGCCGGCTGCGCCCGGCGTGCGGCCGGCGGCGGCGTCCTGCATGCGCTGCAGGTATTCGTTGCGCAGCCGGTGCTTCTGCACCTTGCCGTTGTCCTCGCGCGGGAAGTCCTGGCGGAACACGATGAGCTTGGGCGTCTTGATGCTGCCGCCGGCCTGCTTGCAGAAGTCCTGCAGTTCGCGCGCCTTGGCGTCGTCTTCGGCCACGGCGGGTTTGAGCTGCACCACCGCCATCAGGCGTTCGCCCAGGTCGTCGTCGGGTATGCCGAATACCGCCGCGTCCATCACGTCCGGGTGCGACAGCAGGGTGTTCTCCACTTCCAGCGGATACACGTTCACGCCGCCCGAGATGACCATGAAGCCCTTGCGGTCGGTGAGGTAGAGGTAGCCGTCTGCGTCCACGTAGCCGACGTCGCCGAACGTGCGCCAGCCCTGCGGGCTGGTGATGTCGCGCGTCTTGCCTGGATCCTGCCAGTAGCTGAAGACGGTGCTGCTCTCGAAGTACACAGTGCCGATCTGGCCGACAGGAAGCTCGTGTGCCGCGTCGTCCAGGATGTGCACCGTGCAGCCGCGCGGCTTGCCGACCGAGCCCGGATGCAGCAACCACTCCTGCGAGCTGATCGCCGTGCGGCCGATGCCTTCGGTGCCCGAGTAGTACTCGAACAGCTTTGGCCCCCACCAGTCGATCATGGCCTGCTTCACGTGGCGCGGGCACGGCGCCGCGCCGTGCACCGCGTGCGTCAGCGTGCGCCCGGAGAACGCGCGCCGGGTGGCTTCGTCGAGCTGCAGCATGCGGTGGAACATGGTCGGCACCAGCACGCTGTGCGTGCAGCCGAAGCGGTCGATGCTCTCCAGGCAAAGCCGGGCGTCGAAGCGTTCCATCACGACCGTGGTGGCCGCCGCGCTCAGGAACGCGTTGAGGTAGCGGTGCGGCGCGCTGTGGTAGAGCGGCGAGGTGGACAGGTAGACGCTGTCGCTGCTCACGTTCAGGCTGGTCAGGGCGTCGCGGTTGCGCGGGTCCTGTTCGCCCCAGGTGGTGACGATGAAGGGCGAGCGAATGCCCTTGGGCCGGCCGGTGGTGCCGGAGGAGTACGTCATCTCCATGCCGGGCGCGGCGTCGGCCGGCAGCGTTGCGGGTTGCGTGGCCACCAGTGCGTCCCAGCTGCCACTGCCGTCACCGGCACTGTGCAGCAGGCGGTAGGGCTGCTGCGCTGCTGCCGGACGCGGGTCGGAGCGGCCCTCGGGCACGATCAGCAGCTTGACGCCCGCATCGCTGGCGATGAAGTGCATGTCGGCGTCCGACGCCTTGATCGGAACCATCGTGTAAAACAGGCCCGAGCGCTGTGCGCCCAGCATCAGCGCCACGAATTCGGGCCCGTTGGGCAGGCAGAACGCGACGCCGTCGCCGTGGCGCAGGCCGAGCGCGCGCATCGCATGCGCCGCCTGGTTGGCCAGCGCGTCGAGTTGGCCGAAAGTCACGCTGCGCCCGCTGGGCACGCAGATGAGCGCCGGCTTGTCCGGGAAGCGCGCCGCGGCCCGGGAGAAGTGGGTGATCGATTCCGCCATGGTGGTGCTGCCGTCGGTAGGGGTTGAAGGTGGGCTGCGCGTACGCACCTGCGTGCGGCGCGTGCGCCGGAGATGGCGCAGTATTTCCCGAGTTCGCCACGCTGGGAAGACCAGCCGGTCTATATGTCGATTGATGCCGTCGATACCGGTGCTGGTGGGCGCATGGCCCTGTCCACCTCACAAGTGCAGGTTGCCGAAGCTGTCAAAGCACACATCCACGCAGCGTGCGAGACGCTCGTAAGCGGTCAACTGCGTTTTCCAGGCTGAGTGACAATCCCCGTGTGATGGAGAAAACCCAATCCGCAATCGCGGCCGGCGCGGGCAGGCAACATGAGCGCCGCAGGGCCGCTCCCAAGGCGCTCAGTCCCGCAGTGCGCAGCACGGAGGGTAGTCTGATCAGCGCCGCAGGGCCGTTCCCGAGGCGCTCCGCCCCGCAGTGCGCAGCACGGAGGGTCGTCTGATGGACGCCCCCCGGTTCCACCGCGAGGCGACGCCCGGCCGCGGACCGTGCGCCTTCCTGTTGCACGGCATGCTGTCGAGCCACCTGCAGTGGCGCCCCAACCTGCCGGCGCTCTCGCGCCACTTGCGGCCCGTCAGCTTCGAGCTGTGGGGGCACGGCAACTCGCCGACGCCACTGGATGACGCACCCTACACCGTGCCGGCGATCGTCGAACAGCTCGAAAACGTGCGCCAGGAGTTCGGCGCAGCGCACCTCGTGCTGATCGGACAGTCCTTCAGCGCCGGCCTGGTGCTGCGCTACGCGCTGGAGCATCCCGAGCGCGTGCTGGCGGTCGTTTTCACCAACTCCGCATCGGCGCTCTCCGACGTGCACGATGCGCGCGTGCGCGCGCGCCAGCAGCGCATGATCGACGTCGTCGCGGCCGGCGGCGCGCAGGCGGTGCGCCAGTTGCCGATGCACCCCAGGGGTGGCAGACGACTGCCGCCGGAGCTCAAGCCGGCGCTGGTCGCCGCTGCGGACGCGGTCGATCCGCAAGCCATCGAGCGCCTGGCGCGCGTCACCGGACCGGGGCTTTCGGTGGCGCGCGATCTCGCGCGCCTGGCCTGCCCGGTGCTGGTGGTCAATGGCCGGCACGAAGCCGCGTTCCAGCCCTGGCGCGATCTGGCGGTACGCACGATCCCGCACTGCGAAGTCGTCGACGTCGACGCCGGCCACGCGGTGAACCTGGAAGCCCCGGACGTGTTCGATGCAGCAGTGATGGAGTTCGTGCAGCGGCATGCGGCGCATGTCTGATGCAAGAACCAGTGTTGTTTTACTCAATGTGTTGAGCAAAAATACTCAGCAAGGAACGCAAACCACAATCCGCCGTTCGGCGCCAGCAGGCCGCAACGCTGGCGGCGAGCCTCCTGGAGCCGCGTCGTTTCATCCGGGTCGTGGCCGGGCCGCGGCCGGTCGACAAGTCCATCCTGACACAGCCGCCTTCGTGCAAGCCTTCCGGCCGCAGCGAACGCTGTTGGTAGGCGGCGATGGAATCGGGTTGGAGGAATTCCTGCTGCTGCCAGTCTCGCACTGGGCAGGAGCATGACGGGGCGACGCAAGCGATGCAACAGGTACAGGACCCGACACAGACACTCATCAGGCTCGAGTGCGACCGCGAACAGCTGTTCGGGCCGGAGCAGGGCTGGTCGCTCGCCCCGGTGGCAGCCTGGTTCCTGACCGAGGGGCGTTTCTTCACCGACCCGCGGGTGTTCACCGACACGCTGCTGCAGCGGCTCGACACCGCCGGCGCGCGCATCGACCGCTGGCGCATCAGTTGCGGCACCCTGCACCCGCAACTGGCCGCGGTCGGCCTGAGCTGGACGCGCGAGGAAGGGGCCCGGTTCTGGAGCGGCGAACACGGGGTGCGCGAGTCCGACGCCTACCTTGGCAGCCCGATGGAGCACGTGCACGTGCACGGCACCCCGCTGCACCAGGCGGTGGCGCCGGAGCCGGCAGACACGGAGCACGCGATCTGGCCCGAACTGCGCGCCGCCGGGATGCGCGACTATTGCGCGCTGCCGATGGTGTTCTCGGACCAGACCATCAATGTGATGACGGTCGCCACGCGTGACCCGGCCGGTTTCGACGACGACGACGTGGCCCGCCTGCTCGCGCTGGCGAACCTGCTGGCACCGCGCATCGAGTTGCTGGCGATGCGCCGCACCATGCTCGGCCTGCTCGACACCTTCGTGGGCAAGCGCATCGGCGAACGCATCCTGCACGGCCAGGTCAAGCGCGGCGACGGCGAACAGATCGCGGCCGCATTCTGGTACTCGGACCTGCGCGGCTTCACCGCGCTCAGCGAAACCTTGCCCACCGCGCAGCTGCTCAGCCTGCTCAACGACTACTACGAATACTGCGCCGCCGCCGCGGCCGCGCGTGGCGGCGAAATCCTGCAGTTCATCGGCGACGCGATCCTGATCGTGTTCGAGATCACGGATCCGGCGCAGACCGGCACGGTGTGCGAGGCCGCGCTGGATGCGGCGATCGACGCCTTCGACACCATTGCGGTCGTGAACCACCGGCGCCGCCGCGCACAGTTGCCTGAAATCCGCTTCGGTCTGGGCCTGCACGTAGGTACGGTCACGCACGCCAACGTCGGCTCGCCGAGCCGGCTGGCGTTCAACGTGGTCGGCCCGGCGGTGAACCGCACGGCGCGCATCCAGGGCATGACGAAGGAGCTGGGCATTCCGCTGCTGATGTCGCGCACCTTCGCGCACGCGGTACAGCGGCCGCTGCAAAGCGTCGGGCGCCACGACCTGCGCGGCGTCGCCAAGGCGCAGGAACTATTCCGGCTGCCGGAAGGCGCGCTGTGACCCGAGGCATCGCCCCAAGGCAAATGGCGTAGGCTGGCGCCGCAAGCGGCACGGCCATGGCCAAAGCGCCGGCGCCACCGGTCGGCTGGGCTGCGCCGCACGGACGCTGCACGGCGGCGCTGGTGTGGTCAGCGGCGCGAGGCCCCGGTGCGCAGCGTCAGAACGCGTCCTCGTCCAGCAGCGCACAGGTCATGTCGCGGCTCTCCACCACGCGCAGCCAGGCGTCGATCCGGGGCAGCTCATACTGGTAGAAGTAGCTCCGGGCCCCGGCCACACCCGCGCGCAGCGCCTGCCCCGGCATATCCTGGGCCGGCAGCGACAGATCGAGCCAGATCCAGGCGAGCACGACGTGGCCGAACGCCTGCATGTAGGGCACGGCGTTGGCCAGCGCCTGCGCCACTTCGCCAGCGCTCCAGGCTGCGCGGGTGGCGTGTTCGATCCGCGCCAGCGCCGCGGCCAGCGCGCCGGCGTGCGCGCGCAGGTCCGCGCACTGCCCGGCACGCGCGATCGTCGCCTGCATGCGCGCGGCCAGCAGCGCGAGGCCGCGGCCGCCCTCCATCGTCACCTTGCGCCCGAGCAGATCCATCGCCTGGATGCCGTGCGTGCCCTCGTGGATCATGTTGAGGCGGTTGTCGCGCCAGTACTGCTCCACCGGGAAGTCGCGCGTGTAGCCGTAACCGCCGTGGATCTGGATCGCCAGGCTGTTCGCCTCCAGGCAGTTCTCGCTCGGCCAGCTCTTGGCCACGGGCGTGAGCAGTTCCAGCAGCAGCCGCGCTTCGTCGGCCTGCGCGGGCGCGCCCGTATGCTGTTCATCGACCAGCCTGGCGCAGTACAGCAGCAACGCCAGCGCTCCCTCGCAACTGCTCTTTTGCGCCAGCAGCATGCGCCGGATGTCGGCGTGCTCGATCAGGCGCACCTGGGGCGAAGCCGCGTCCTTGCCGCGCGGGCGGCCCTGGGTGCGCGTCTTCGCATACTCCAGCGATGCCTCGTAGCCGGCCAATCCCAGCATGGTGGCGGCCATGCCGATCGCGATACGCGCCTCGTTCATCATGTGAAACATGCAGCGCAGACCCTCGCCCGGCTTGCCGACCAGGTAGCCCACGGCGCCCGGCTTGCCGTCGACCGGAAAGCGCCCCTCGCCGAAATTGAGCAGCGTGTTGGTGGTGCCGCGCCAGCCCAGCTTGTGATTGAGCCCGGCCAGCGCCACGTCGTTGCGCACGCCGGTGAGCCGACCCTGGGCGTCCACCAGTTGCTTGGGCACGATGAACAGGGAGATGCCCTTGACCCCGGCCATGAACCTGCCATCGGCATGCGGGATCTTCGCCAGCACCAGGTGCACGATGTTCTCGGTCATCTCGTGCTCGCCGCCGGAGATCCACATCTTGTTGCCGCGCAGGCGATAGCGCGAACCGAGCGGGTCGCTGTCGTCCTCCAGTTCGGCGCGCGTGGCGATGTCCGACAGCGACGAGCCGGCCTGTGGTTCGCTCAGGCACATGGTGCCGGTCCAGCGGCCGTTGAACGCGTTGGCGGCGAACACCGATTTCTGCGTGTCGGTGCCATGCGCCATCAGCAGGTTCGCGTTGCCCACCGTCAGCAGGCTCGAACTGATGCTGATCGAGGCCTTGGCGAAGAACGTATTGGCTGCCGCCTCGACCAGGTAGGGCAACTGCATGCCACCGTGCGCGTAGTCCTGCGCCGCGGCCAGCATGCCGGACTCTGCGTACGCGGCGCGCGCCTCGTGCGTGGCGCGCGGCAACACCACGCGCAGGCTGCCGTCGGGCGCATGCTCGGTGCGTGGCTCCTCGGTGTCGACCAGCCGGTTGAATGGGGCGAACCTTTCGCGCGCGATGCGCTCGCAGGTCTCCAGCACGGCGTCGAAGGTTTCGCGCGAGTGCTCGGCAAAGCGCGCGCGCGTGGTCAGTGTTTCGGCCTGCAGCCAGTCGTGCAGCAGGAAATCGAGGGTGGTGCGCAGGGACATGAGGCCGCATTGTGCGCGAGGAACGCCGCTGCCGGTGCGCTCACAACTGGAACGCCAGCCAGCGCACCATGCCCTCCACGATCTCGCGCAGCAGACCGGGACGGCCGCCTCGGTAGCGCTCGGCGCCGACCCGGCGGCGCTCGATCCAGCCGGCGAATGCGGCCACCGGCGCCGGGTCGTAGAACGCCACCATCAGCTCATAGTTCAGGAACAGGCTGCGCTCGTCCAGATTGGCCGAACCGGCGAGCGCGAGCGTGTCGTCGATCACGATCGCCTTCGCGTGCACCATGCGCGGCGCGAGCCAGACCCGGCCGCCGGCCGCGGTGAGTTCGCGCAGCGAGGCGTGGCGCGCCCAGTCGGCCAACCGGTGGTTGGAGTGCGCAGGCAGCAGCAGATCGACGTCCAGACCGCGGCGCGCCGCCAGCGTGAGCGCCATCAGCAGCACCGGATC
This sequence comes from Rhodoferax sp., assembly GCA_039807845.1. GTDB lineage: Bacteria > Pseudomonadota > Gammaproteobacteria > Burkholderiales > Burkholderiaceae_C > CAISIP01. Next base: position 1,723 of record JBDHRZ010000022.1, on the reverse strand, counting down.
GGGTACGAAGTAAGGCGTGACCGCCAGGATGCGGCGCTGCGCGCTGAAGCAGCCCGACACCAGCAGCACGTGCACCGTGTCGTCGAACTGGTCCGGCCCGGTGGCGACCAGCTGGGCCAGCGGCGTATCCGGCCCGGTGGATGTCGCGACCGGTCCGGGCCGCGCCGGGTCGGGTCCCTCCACCGGTGTTGCCGCTCCGAACTGTCCTCGCACCCCATCGAGATGCCTGGCAAAGCCAGAGTCGGGGACACTCTCAGGCCCCGGTGCACGGCCTGGCGGCGCGCCGGTGGCAAAGCCCCAGTCCAGTGCGAAGCGCTGCTGCGCCTGGCGCGCCAGCGCGCCGGAGAACTCGAAGCTCAGGTCGACCCAGGCCGTCTTGTGGCGCAGCGAGGTGGTGTCGCCGACAAAATATTCGGCAGCCAGGTTGCGCCCGCCGGCCCATGCGCGGCTGCCATCGGCAACCACCAGTTTTCGGTGGTTGCGCAGGTTGGTGCGACCGGGCAGCATGGAACGAAACGGCGACACGAACAAGGCCACCTGCACGCCGTGCGCGCGCATGCGGCGCAGGTCGAAGCGCCCGCCGAGGTAGATGCCGACGCCGTCCACCAGCAGGCGCACCCGGACCCCGGCACGCGCACGCTCGACCAGCCAGTCGGCGAGCGCATCGCCCAGCGCATCGTTGCCAACCAGGAAGGTGCACAGATCCAGCGTGTGACGGGCCTGCGACACGAGGGCGTGCAGGCCATCGAGCGCGCGCTGGCCGTCTTCGTGGATCACCAACTCGTGGTAGCTGCTCGCCGGCGGCAACTGCAGCGCATCGGCCAGTCTTCGCGCAGGGTTACGCACTGTCTGCGTGCCCGCGGCCATGCCCTCCTGGGCGCTCGGAAGCGCGCGCGCGTGCAGTTCGCGCCGCGGCAGCTTGCGGTTGCCGAACAGGACGTACAGGGGCAAGGTGACTTCGGGCGCCAGCGTCAACCCGATCACCCAGGCCAGCGCGGCCGACGGATGGCGGCGCTGGTGACGTGTGCGCGAGCCGATCACGTAGGTTGCCAGCCCGACGAAGACCATCAGGCCGTGCATCGAGATGATGCGCGTGTCGATCAGCAGATCCGTCAACATGCCGCGTACACCACCCACGCCTGGGCGCGGGGCAGCGCTCCACTGGACGACGATGACGTGCGAAACGTCCGGACGATCCGCCGGCGCCGGCCCATGCGCAATCAGGTTCCGCCGACGAAGGGATTGGTGCGACGCTCGTGCCCGAACGTGCTCTCGGGTCCGTGCCCAGGGATGAACACCGTCTCGTCGCCCATCGGCCACAGGCGCCCGGTGATGCTGGCGATCAGTTGCGCGTGGTCGCCCTTTGGGAAGTCGGTGCGTCCGATGCTGCCGGCGAACAGCACGTCGCCGACGAACGCGCGCCCGATCTCGGGCGAATGGAACACCACGTGGCCCGGCGTGTGGCCCGGGCAGTGGCGCACCTGCAGGACGTGGCGGCCCAGCGTGACGGTGTCGCCATCGGCCAGCCAGCGCGTGGGCGTGAACGATTCGGCGCGCGGCAGGCCGAACGTGCGGCCCTGCTGCGCCAGCCCGTCGATCCAGAACTGGTCGCCGCGGTGTGGGCCGATGATCGGGATGCCCAGCCGGCGTGCCAGTTCGGCCGCGCCACCGGCATGGTCGATGTGCGCATGGGTGAGCCAGATCTGGCCGATCGTCAGGCCGC
>JBDHRZ010000021.1:0-15757 GCA_039807845.1 Rhodoferax sp. | reverse complement strand
CACGTTTGGCGTGCGCCTCGAGCTGCCGAATCCGGGGGGCAATCTGCCTGCCGGCGTCAAGTGCAAGGTGCGCTTCGGCAAATAGGAACGCTGCGCCCACACGCAGCGCCAGCGCCCAGTTGCGGCGCTCTCAATGAGCCGCGGCGAGCCCGATCGGCGCGGCCGCCGTCGACACGATGCGGGTGAACAGGCGGTTGTACAGGGGATCGCGCGGATACTTGCCGGTCATCGGGTCGCAGTTGGTGGCAAACGCCGCGTCGAGCTCGTCCCACTGCTGCGCGCTCAGGCACTGCTCGGCCTTGGGCAGGATCTCGCTCTCCTCCAGGTGCATGTGCTCCAGGTACAACTCGACGTAGCGCCGCACGGCGTGCTCGAATGTCGGGCGGCGCGTCTCGCCGAGCAACTCCCAGGCCAGCAGCTTGTGCTGCAACTCGCGCACCGCCACTTCGCTGCGCTGGTGTTCCCTGTCCAGTTGCGCGATCACGTCGCGCGTCGCAGGCACCGCCTCGGCCACCTTGGGAAACAGCAACTCGGTTTCCTTTGGATGGTGCAGGCGTTCGGGAAACTCGTCGATGTAGAACAGCATCGCGCGCAGCACGTCGAAATACTGCTGCTGATCGTCATGCGGCCCGCGTTCGACCATCAGGATCAGCGAACGCAGCATCGCGGCCACTGCGGCGTGTTCATCACGGATGATCTGCAGGCTTTCGTGGGTCATGCGGGACTCCGGCTGGTTCTTGACGAGGGACGCCGGCACGATCCGCGGGCCGCGCGGGATCGACAACCGGCCGGCGCCAGTTTATGCCAAACCCGCCGCGGCCGGCCAGTGCGCCAGAGAAAACCATCGCATTGACGCAGCGCTGCGCACGCACACGCGGCGCGGATCGGCCATGGTACAAACGGACGGCGTCCGACACCGGACGACCGCCGGAGGGTACTGCGTGAAACTGAAGATGGCCGAGAACTCGCTGTTCGCGATCCTGCTGCGTTCACCCTGGTGGATCAGCATGGCGCTGGCGGCTGCGCTGGCGAGCGCCAGCACGGCCTTGCTGCCGGCGCCGTATGCCATCTTCGGCTGGATGGGCGCGCTCCCGTTCCTGGTGATCGGCGTGATCGCCGCGCGGCGACAGTTGCACACACCGAGCGCGCGCGAGGTCGAGCAGATGCTCGAACACGCCGCCGCCATGGCATGGAGCGACTTTCGCGCAGCGCTCGAACAGGCCTACCAGCGCCAGGGTTACGTCGTCACCCGGCTCGAAGGACAGGCTGCCGACCTGCGACTGCAGCGCCATGCGCAAACCACCCTGGTGGCCGCAAGGCGCTGGAAAGCCTCCAGCCACGGCGTCAATCCTCTGCGTGCGCTCGCGGCACTGCGCCGCAGCCAGGACGCCAGCCACTGTGCCTACATCACGCTTGGTGCGCACAACGACAACACCCGACGCTTCGCGCAACAGCACGCGATCGAACTGGTCCACGGTGCCGCGCTGGCGGCACTGCTTCGCGCATAGCGCGGTTCACCGCGCGTCGGGCAGCACGCGTTGCGGCACAACTTTACAAGCGCTTGTCGCGGCCGCATCGGTGCGGAAACATCCGCGGCGCACACTGGCGTCCAGCCTCAGGCGCAGCCGCGCCCAAAGGTCCCGAACCCTCGAAAGGAACGCCCCATGCCATCGATCATCAAACCCCTGCTCGTCAGCACGCTGCTGGCCACCTCGGCCATGCTGGCGCAGGCACAGACCGCCCCGGCCGCGCCCGCCGGCATGCAGCAGCCCGAGCGGATGCAGCAACGCATGCAGGAGCGCATGGCCTCGCGCCAGGCCACGCTCAAGACCAGGCTCGGGCTCAGCGCCGCGCAGGAGGGCGCGTGGAACACCTATCTGGCCGCGATGCAGCCACCAGCCAGTGGCATGATGGCCGGCAACCGGGCCGACCGCCGCAAGATGTTCGAGGAATGGCGCGCGATGACGACCCCTCAGCGGCTGGACCGGATGGCGGCCCTGAAGACCGAACGCGACGCACAGATGAACCGACGCGCCCAGGCCACGCGCGACTTCTACGCCACGCTGAGCCCGGAGCAGCAGAAGGTGTTCGATAGCAGCACCATGATGGGCGCGCAATCGGGCCGCTGGGGTGGCGGCCGGGGTCACCACGGCAGGGGTTGACGCGCTGGCCTGCCCACCGGTCGCACCAGGCGGCGTGGCCGGTGGGTGAAAAATAGGCCGCCGCCGTCGACTTGCCGTCGGCGAATGCAAGCCTGACAGGCACCTGGTCTGCACCCATGGAAAGCGCATGGCACGCGGCAGACCTTCTGTACACTGGCCGGCCGTGTGACCGCCTCGAACGACGCATGCCCCCAACCCAACCCGCGCCATCTGCCGGCAGGCAACCCGCGGCCATCACGGTCCGCCCGGTGGCCATGGATGCGCCGCTGCGCTGGATGGCACTGGGCTGGCGCGACCTCGTCCAGGCCGGCTGGCTGAGCCTGCTGCACGGAGTCGCGCTGGCCGGCGTCGGCCTGACGCTGCTGCTGCTGGCGTACGACCGGTTCTGGTTGCTGGCCGGGGCATTCTCGGGCTTCCTGATGGTCGCACCGGTGCTGGCCACCAGCCTGTATGCGATCAGCCGTGCGCTCGCGCATGGCCGCAGGGTCGACCTGCCATTGCTGCGCGACACCTGGCTGAGCTGGCAGCGCTCGCGCCTGTCCGAGCGTGGCGGCTACTGGTGCCTGGTGCGCTTCGGCCTGCTGCTGGCGCTCGCGGGCACCGGCTGGGTACTGACCTCGGCAGCGCTCATCACACTGCTGGCCGGCGCGCCGGTGCGCGCGCCGATCGATTTCCTGCACCACGTCGTGCTCGCGCGCAGCAACTACCTGTTCGAGACCTGGTTGCTGCTCGGCGGCATGCTGGCAGCGCCGATCTTCGCCTCCAGCGTGGTGGCGATGCCGCTGCTGCTCGATCGGCGCGTGAGCGTGCTGCCCGCCGTCCTGACGAGCTGGCGCGTGGTGCTGGCCAACCCGGCCCCGATGGCGCTCTGGGCCGCGCTGATCATGCTGCTGATGCTGCTGGGTTTTGCCAGCGGCCTGCTCGGGCTCATCGTGCTGGTACCGCTGCTGGGCCACGCCAGCTGGCATGCCTACGTCGCGCTGGTGGACGCCAGCGCCCTGGCCGAACGCCCGGCGGGATAGACATGTTCGGCTACACCGAGGAACAGATCGCGTCGTTTGGCCTCACGTTCGGCATCGGGGCGTTCATGCTCTACATGCTGTTCATCGTCGGGCATCTGGCCTGGGAGTCGAAGGCCGGCAAGTTCGGCGCCTTCGTGATCTTCCTTGGCCTGGCGTTCGGCATGGTCGGCTTCGTCGCGAAGTACCTGATCCAGTGGATGCTGGGCATCAAGTAGCCCGGGCGGGTCGGGCTCAACCCATCACCCGGATGCCGATCAGCCAGCCATGCAGCCACAACCCGAACACGGCCCAGGCCAGCACGCCGGTCACCAGCGTGGCCAGCGTCGGCCCCCAGCGGCCGGGCGGGTAGACGACCTGGCCAGCCAGGTCGCGGCGACGCGCGGCGGCGAGATCGCACGCCGCCCAGACCAGGAAGGAGCCAAACAGCACCAGGTGCGCGAGGTTGCCGTTGACCAGCAGGTGGGCCAGCGCCCAGATCTGCACCGCCAGCACCATCGGGTGATGCAGCCAGGCCTTGAAATGGTTCCCCGGCAGGTACGCCGCGGCGAGCAACACGAACGCCGCCAGCGTGAGCAGCCAGGCCAGGTGCCGCATACCCGGCGGCGCGCTCCAGAGCTGGATCGGCGCTGCGCGCGCGAGCCCGAATCCCCAGACGATCAGCGCCAGGCCGACCAGCGAAACGAGCGAAACCAGCCCCTTCCACGGCCCGGGCCCGAGACGCGCGATGGCGCGCGTGCGCCAATCGTCCGCCACGATACGCACCGAATGCGCACCCAGGAACAAGACCAGTCCCGCCACCAGTATCCCCATCCCGATTCCCTCTCGCTTGCACGAAGCCAGTGAAGAAGTGTTTCGCGCCTGCGCAGCGCGCCTCACGCACCCAGCACCCGGTTCTTGCCGGCACGCTTGGCCATGTACATCGCCTTGTCGGCACGGCGCAGGGCGGACTCGCGGTCTTCATCGGGGGCGAACTGCGCCACGCCGGCGCTGAAGGTGATCAGCAGCCGCTCCGCGCCGGCGAGGAAGAACTGCTTGGTCAGTTCGCGCTGCAGCCGGGTCATGGCCTCGATGCCGCTGTCCAGCGGCGTGTCCGGCATCAGGATGACGAACTCCTCGCCGCCATAGCGCGCCAGCGTGTCTTGCGGACGCAGGCAGCCGCGCGCCACCGAGGCCAGATGGGTCAAGGCCTCGTCGCCGGTGGCATGGCCGCGCTCGTCGTTGATGCGCTTGAAATTGTCGATGTCGAGCATCGCGATCGACAGCACCGACTCCCTGCGCCGCAACACCGACAGTTCGCGCTCGAGCGCCTCTTCCAGGCCCCTGCGGTTGAGTGCCCCGGTCAGCGCATCGTGGCGCACCTGGGCACTGACACGGTCGAGTTCCTGGTGCAGCCTGGCCAGTTCGACTTCGCCCGCTTGCGCCTTCTCCCGCATCGTCTGCAACTCGTCACGCGCATGCTTGGTCTGCTGCGCGATGGCGCGGGTCGCACGCACCATGCGCTCGAGCACGGGCGTGAGTTCGGCCAGGCTGCTCACCTTTTCGATGGTATTGGCGTGCTGCTCCATCTCGGCGCCGAAGGCGTCGGTGGAATCGGTCATGGTCGCCAGCCGCTCGATGAAGACGCGCAGCATCTGGCGCATCTCCTCCTGCGCCGCGAGCGCGCGACCCTTGGCTTCGGACTGCTTCTTGATCACGTCGCGCAGCAGTCGCTCCACCTCGTCGAGCCGGCGCAGCGTCAGGGGCGGGGTTGCCGCCTGCATCAGGGCATCGACCTGGCCTTTGAGCCAGCCTTCGGCCAGCGTGAGTTCGCCCACGTTTTCCATCAGCAGACGCAACAGATGCAGCAGCGTGGCGCGGATCTCGGCTTGCTCCTCGGCCGCAAACGACAGGCGATGGGTGTAGCCGGACAACAGCGTCTTGGCCCGCACCACGTCGGCGTCGGCGGCACGCAAGGCTGCGACGACCTCGTGCGTCTGTTCGCGGAAACGGACATCGTCGCCACCCAGGGCCGGCTGCATGAACTCGATCAGGCGCGCGATCTGCTGCAGGAATTCCGTCGTCAGTGCCGGTGCCGCCGTACCCACGGACGTGCTCGCCTTGCGCTCGGACACCATGTCGCCATTGCCTTGCAACTGGGAAAACCCCGAGGGCGGTTCGGCACGCTCGCGCGGCGTGAAGGCGCCATAGGCTACCAGCGCATCCTGCACGCCCTGCCAGTTGAATTGCGACACCGCGTATTCCAGCAGTGCTCGCTGCTTTTGCTGCCCTGGTGTGCGCGCGGGCAGCGCCTGCGCAATCCGGCGCAACTGCTCGGCCGGAAATGGCTCGTCATTCTTCAAGCTGCCGAGTTCGTTGAATACCAGCCGGTAATTGGCAGGCGTGGGCGCGAGCTTGCGGGCAATCAATTGCTTGAGCGTCTCGCGCGCCAAATCGGGCACTGATCTATCTGCCATGCGCAAACCCTCGTTGTGTCAAGTCACCCTCGCAATGCCGCCAATCCTGCGGCCAATCACGACGCGGCTTGGGCGCCACGGCGCACCTCCGCACGGCAGGTGCCGCGGCGCCGCGCCAGGGGCTCGCGCCGCGGGTGTGCACCGACCGTGATACGGCGGCGCGCCGGCTCCGGGCAAGGCGGCGATTGTCGGGTCGCACATGCCTGTGCGCAAGCGGGTCAACCCGGGGGGCTGGCGGCAGAATCGATTCCAGCGCGGAACGGCTGCAGCCTGGTGTTCGCGTTCCTCGCCGCCTCGCGCGCAGCCGGCCCCGGGGAGCATCACGACGGCTCGAACTCGGATCGTGGCCAGTGCGACAGACACAGGAACGAACCCAGCGTGCGGCGCTCCGCCTCGGTCAACGGCCCCGGCCCACGGGCCGCAAGCCGGCACTGCTCCAGCCGTGCAGTGACACGGTCGAACACCGCATCGCGGTTGCAGACCTCGACCAGCGGACCCGTCTGCGGCCAGTCGACCTCGCAGTCGTCGGCCACGACCACCAGCACGTCGAGTTCCTGGTTGTCGAAAAAACCTTTCTGGCGCACCCGCTTGTCGAGGAACGCCTTCAGCAGCAAGGCTTGCACGTAGGCACGCGTGATCGGCGAGCCCAGCACCAATGGCCGGCCGTCGGCCCAGGAAGTCCAGTTGCCGTCATCGTCGATCTGCACCCGCCCGCCGACGTCTTCGCGTTCGATCACCAGCATGCCGTACGCATGCAGCAGCAGATGGTCGATGCGCGCCATCGATCCGCCGGAACGGATGCGCAGACCGTTGAGCACGTCCACGGTCGTGCTGTAGCGGTAATAGCGGCGCAGATAGTACGCCATGCGGTCGGCCGAGATGCGCGCCGCAAACGCCTGCTCGTCGCCACCGTGAAAAGGGTCGAGCTCCTTGAGAATCATCGCAGCCGGAACCTCCCTGGATCCTGTCTTGGTCCGCGGCGGCTGCCCACCGCGGCCGGCATCAATTGTTCATCTCGGCGCGGCGCGAACCAGCGGCCGATGCAGCGAGCACAGAAACTCTCCCAGCCTGCGCCGCTCCCCGGCGCTCAGCGCCCCCGAGGCCGTGGCCGCGCGCCGACACTGCAGAATGCGCTGGTTCACACGTTCGTGCACCTGGTCGGTCCGACAGACTTCGGGCAGGTAACCCATGGACGGCCACACGATTCTGTCGGTGTCGGGCACGGCCACCAGCACATCGAGCTCGATGCTGTCAAAGAACCCCTTCTGCTTGACGTACTTGTCGAGCAGGGCCTTGAGCGAAAGCGCTCGCAAGTAGGCGCGCGTGATCGGCGACCGAATCTCCACCGCCTCCTCCCCGCGCCAGCATATCCACTGGCCGTCGTCCCGAATCTGCACCCGCTCGGGCAGATTGTCGCGCTCCACCACGATCAGCCCGTGCGGATGCAGCAGCAGGTGATCGATCTGGGTCACCGCATCGTTCGAACGCACACGCAGGTAGTTGAGCACATCGACTTCCCCGCTCCTGCCGAAGTAGCGGCGCAGGTGATAGGCCATGCGATCCTGCGCGATGCGGTGGGCAATCTCGTCCTGGCTGCCGCCCAGGAACGGATCGAGTTCCTTCAGGATCATTGCGTGCCGGCTGCGGCCCTGCGCCGCTGCACTGCCTGCGCCAGCGCCTGAAGCAACGGCACGGTCTGCGCCATGCTGATGCAGGCATCGGTGACCGACACCCCAAAGGCCAGCGGCTGGCCGGCGACGATGTCCTGCCGGCCTTCGTGCAGGTTGCTCTCGATCATCACGCCGATGATGCGCCGGTCTCCAGCCGCCACCTGGCCGGCCACGTCCTGCGCCACCGTGATCTGGCGCTGGTACTGCTTGCTGCTGTTGGCGTGCGACACGTCCACCATCACCTGCTCGCGCAGCCCGGCGGCGCGCAACAGGCCGCAAGCCGCTTCGATGTCGGCGGCGCTGTAGTTCGGGCTCTTGCCGCCGCGCAGGATCACGTGGCAATCCTGGTTGCCGCGCGTCTCGAACACGGCGGCCTGGCCCATCTTGGTCATACCCATGAACGCATGGGTGGCAGACGCCGCCAGGATCGCATCGCTGGCAACCTTGACGCCACCGTCGGTGCCGTTCTTGAAACCCACCGGGCAACTCAGTCCCGAAGCCAGTTGGCGGTGGCTCTGGCTCTCGGTGGTGCGTGCGCCGATGGCACCCCAGCTCACCAGGTCGGAGATGAACTGCGGGCTCAGCAGGTCCAGGAATTCGGTGCCCAGCGGCAAACCCAGTGCGAGCAACTCCAGCATCAGCGTGCGCGCCATTTCCAGCCCCTGATTGATGGCGAACGTGCCGTCCAGGTGCGGATCGTTGATGTAGCCCTTCCACCCCACGGTGGTGCGCGGCTTCTCGAAATACACCCGCATCACGATCAGCAGGTCGCGCGCCAACGCAACGGCCTGTTCCTGGAGCAGGCGGCCATAGGCAATCGCCTGCGCGTGGTCATGGATCGAGCACGGCCCCACCACCACCACCAGCCGGTCGTCCTGTCCGTGCAACACATGCGAAATCGCGCGGCGGCTCTGCTCGACCAAGGCCAGCGCCGCAGCGGGCACTGGCAGCCACTCCTGCAACAACGCAGGCGTGATCAGGGGGCGCACCGCGCCGATGCGGGTATCGTCGATGCGGGTGGTGTCATGGGTCGACAGCGCCGCCGCCGGCTGTACGTGGGTGGAAGTCATCATCGAATTGTCACCAAATTCGTCATTGCGTCCAGACCCATCGTGCCGTCCAACACGGCATACGCTCTAATCGGCGCTGCACCGTACCCCTACCACCTGGCCCCGGCGTGAACGACGAAACCCTGCACCCGCACACCGACACTCCCGCGCTCGCCAGCCTGCTGCACGCAAGCCCGCACCAGGCGCCGCTCACCGTCGCGCTGGTGGCGCTCAACGTGCTGGTATTCCTGGCCATGATCGCCAACGGCGCGAGCTGGTGGCACGGCTCCACCACGATCCCGCTGCAATGGGGCGCCAACTTCGGCCCGGCCACCCAGGACGGGCAATGGTGGCGCCTGGCAAGCGCGCTGTTCGTGCACTTCGGCATTCTGCACCTGACACTGAACATGTGGGCGCTGTGGGACGTCGGCCGGCTGGTCGAGCAACTCTACGGGCGCTGGCGCTTCCTCGCGCTCTATCTGGCCAGCGGAATCGCCGGCAACCTGCTGTCACTGACCATCCAGGGCAACCGGGCCGTATCGGGCGGCGCCTCGGGCGCGATCTTCAGCCTCTACGGGGCCTTGCTGGTATTCCTGTGGCGCGAACGCGACCAGGTCGATCCGCACGAATTGCGCTGGTTCACGGGCGCCGCCAGCGTGTTCATCGTGCTCGCGCTGGCGATGGGCTTCCTGGTGCCAGGCATCGACAACGCGGCACACCTGGGGGGTCTGGCCAGTGGTGCCGTGCTGGGCGTGGCACTGGCCCGACGCTGGACGGCGCGCAGTCCGCACGGCGGCCGCACGCGCGTGCTCGCGTGGGCGAGCCTGGTGGTCGCCATCGTACTGTTGCTGGAGCGCATACCGCCGCCGAGCTACCGGCTGGGCGAGGAACTGCGCGCACGCCAGGCGATCTCGCAATTCCTGCTGCAGGACCAGCGCATCAGCCAGCAGTGGGAAGACATCCTGGGCCAGGGGCAGCGCGGACGCGCGAGCTTCGACCAGCTCGCCGGGCGGATCGAAAACAAGGTGACGACGCCCTATCAGGAGAGTTTCGAGCAGCTCTCCGCCCTGCACCTGGATGCGGCCGCACCGTCGGCGCACGCTCTCGACCAGTTGCGGGCCTACGCCGCGCTGCGCGGCGATGCGTCACAGGCACTGTCCGAAGGTCTGCGCGCGCGCGATCCCGAAAAGATCCGCAAGGCCCTGGAGAGCGCACGCCGCGCCCCGGAACTGGCGCAGGCAGCATCGGCTCCCCGGCCAGCAGCCTCTGCGCGCACGACAACGGTGCCAGCGAGCGCGCAGCCCGGGCCTGGCGAACCGCGCCACTGACCCCTCGCCGGCAGCTATGGCGGCGTTTGCACATCGATATCGCCGCCGCACACCCCCCAACGAGCGCCAGCCACGACAGCCGGCGCTTGTGGCGACATTCACACGTCGATGTTGCCTGCCCGCAGCGCGTTGGTCTCGATGAAGTCGCGCCGCGGCTCGACCTCGTCGCCCATCAGCATGGTGAACACGCGGTCGGCCTCGATGGCGTCGTCGATCTGCACGCGCAGCAGGCGGCGCACGGCCGGGTCCATGGTGGTCTCCCACAGCTGCATCGGGTTCATCTCGCCCAGTCCCTTGTAGCGCTGGCGCGATGTGGAGCTTTCCGCCTGCGCGATCAGCCACGCCATGGCGGCACGAAAATCGCCGACCAGGGCCTCCTTCTGACGTTCGCCGGTGCCGCGCCGCACCCTGGCTCCTTCGCCAAGCAAACCGCGAAACGTATTGGCCGCCTCGGCCAGCGTGGCGTAGTCGGCGCCGTGCACGAAATCCTGCGTGAGCACACTGCTCTTGACGTTGCCGTGGTGACGCCGATTGATGCGCAGCACCGGCTTGTCGGTACGCAGGTCGAATTCGCCAATCACTTCGGCATCGGGCAGTTGGCCCTGCAGCAGCGTGGCACTGGCCTGTGCGTCGGCCAGCGTGTCGAGATTGAGCACCACGCCATCGGCGACCGCGCGCAAGGCCTCGGCGTCCATGAAACCCTGCAGCCGTGCGATCACCGCCTGCGCCACCTGGTGCTTGCGCGCCAGCGTGGCAAGCGTGTCGCCGCTGAGTTCGGTGCTGCTGTCGCCACCCGTGAACACGGCCGCATCGACCAGCGCGATGCGCGTCAGGTAGCTGTCCAGCGCCGCGGCATCCTTCAGGTACAGCTCTTCCTTGCCGGACTTGACCTTGTACAGCGGAGGCTGCGCGATATAGATGTGTCCGCGCTCGACCAGTTCGGGCATCTGCCGGTAGAAGAACGTCAGCAGCAGGGTACGGATGTGCGCGCCGTCCACGTCGGCGTCGGTCATGATGATGATGCGGTGGTAGCGCAACCTGGCCACGTCGAAATCATCGTTTCCGGTACTGCCACCCGCCTTGCCGATGCCGGTACCCAGCGCGGTGATCAGCGTCAGGATCTCGTTGCTGGTGAGCAGCTTCTCGTAGCGCGCCTTCTCCACGTTCAGGATCTTGCCGCGCAAGGGCAGGATCGCCTGGAACTTGCGGTCACGCCCCTGCTTGGCCGAGCCTCCGGCGGAATCACCCTCGACGATGTAGATCTCGCACAGTGCCGGATCCTTCTCCTGGCAATCCGCCAGCTTGCCCGGCAGGCCCATGCCATCGAGCACGCCCTTGCGCCGCGTCATGTCGCGCGCCTTGCGCGCCGCTTCGCGCGCACGCGCCGCTTCGATGATCTTGCCCACGATCAACCGGGCATCAGCCGGCTTTTCCTGCAGGTAGTCGTTCAACAGCCTGCCCACGATGTCCTCCACCGGGCCGCGCACCTCGCCGCTGACCAGTTTGTCCTTGATCTGGCTGCTGAACTTCGGCTCCGGCACCTTCACGCTGAGCACGCAGCACAGGCCTTCGCGCATGTCGTCCCCGCTGACTTCGACCTTGGCCTTCCTGGCCATTTCGTTGTCATCGATGTACTTGTTGATCACCCGCGTCATGGCAGCGCGCAGGCCGGTCAGGTGGGTGCCTCCGTCGCGTTGCGGGATGTTGTTGGTGAAGCACAGCACCTGCTCGTTGTAGCCGCTGTTCCACTGCATCGCCACTTCCACGCCGATGCTGGTGCCCAGGTCGCTCTCGCGTTCCCCGACGGCGTGGAACACATTCGGGTTCAGGACCGTCTTGCCCTTGTTGATGAAGTCGACGAAACCGCGCACGCCGCCGGCGCCGGAAAAGTCATCCTCCTTGCCCGAGCGCTCGTCCTTCAGGCGGATGCGCACGCCGTTGTTGAGAAAGCTGAGTTCGCGCAGGCGCTTGCTCAGGATCTCGTAATGGAAGTCGGTATTCGTGCCGAAGATCTCTTCATCAGGCAGGAAATGCACCTCGGTCCCGCGCTTCTCGGTCTCTCCGATCACCTTCATCGGCGAGACCTCGACACCGCCGACGGTTTCGACGATGCGTTTCTGCACCACGCCCCGGACGAATTCGAGCACGTGGACCCTGCCATTGCGGCGCACCGTCAGGCGCAGCATCTTGCTCAGCGCGTTGACACAACTGACACCCACTCCATGCAGCCCGCCGGCGACCTTGTAGTTGTTCTGGTTGAACTTGCCGCCGGCGTGCAGTTCGGTCAGCGCGATCTCGGCCGCGCTGCGCCTGGGCTCGTGCTTGTCGTCCATCTTCACGCCGGTGGGGATGCCGCGACCGTTGTCCACCACGCTGACCGAATTGTCCGCATGGATCGTGACCAGGATGTCGTCGCAATGGCCAGCCAAGGCTTCGTCGATCGAGTTGTCGACCACCTCGAACACCAGATGATGCAGCCCGGTACCGTCCGAGGTGTCGCCGATGTACATGCCGGGGCGCTTGCGCACTGCCTCCAAGCCCTCGAGGATCTGGATCGCTCCCTCGCCATACCCGGCGTAAGCGCCCGCCTGGCTGCTGTCTGGAGCGCCCTCAGCCCCGGCTGCGCTAGTCCCCCCGAGGGGATGCGAGGCAACCTGGAAGTGGCCTTGCGCTTGAGCGGATGCGTGAGCGGGACGACCCGCCGGCAGTTGACTGCCCTCATCTGGCAGCGAACTCCCGGCGAGTGTCTGTGCGTCTGGCCTGTTGTCTTGCGTCATGTGTAGCTGTCTCGAAATCAATGCATGTCATCCCCGAAGCATCAAACCCGCGCTGGCATCGGGTTCGTGCCGCATGCGCTGGGTATGCCGGCGTCCAGAGCCTGTGAATCACCTGATCACTGGCTCAGATCCGCATCGGCATCACGACGTACTTGAACGTCAGGTTGTCGGGAATCGTGAACAGGGCCGAACTGTTGCCGTCGGACAACTCGAGCCTGACCATTTCCTGGGTCATGTTGCTCAGGGCATCGATCAGATAGGTCACGTTGAAGCCAATCTCGATGCTGTCCCCGGCATAGTCGATGTCGAGTTCGTCGATCGCCTCTTCCTGCTCGGCGTTGCTGGAGGCCACGCGCAGGCTTCCGGGATCGAGGTTCAGGCGTACGCCCTTGAACTTGTCACTGGTCAGGATCGCGGTGCGCTGCAAAGTCGACAACAAGGCCTGGCGCCCCAGCGTGACGCCATTGCGGTGGTTCTTCGGGATGACACGGTTGTAGTCCGGAAACTTGCCTTCCACCAGTTTCGTGACGAACTCCATGCCACCGAATTCGAACTTGGCCTGGTTGGAGGCAAACTGCATCTGGATCGACCCCTCGGAATCGCTCAGCAGGCGCTGCAGTTCGATCACCGTCTTGCGCGGCAGGATCACCTCCTGGCGTTGCGGCACATCGGAATCCAGCGTCGCGGAGGCGAATGCCAGTCGGTGCCCGTCGGTTGCCACCAGGCTGAGTTGCCTGCCCTCGGCGACGAACAGGATCCCGTTGAGGTAGTAGCGGATGTCATGCACCGCCATTGCGAACGCCACCTGCGACAGCAGATGGCGCAGCGTCTTCTGCGGCACAGCGAACGCAGGCCCGAAACCTGGCGCCTCCTGCACCAGCGGATAGTCTTCCGCCGGCATGGTCTGCAACGTGAACCGGCTCTTGCCGCCCTTGAGGATCAGCTTGTTCTGGCTCGACTCCAGCGCCACCACCTGGTCGCCAGGCATGGTACGCAGGATGTCGACCAGCTTGCGCGCACCGATGGTGGTCGAGAAACTGCCATCCTCACCACCGAGTTCGGCCGTGGTGCGGATCTGTATCTCCAGGTCGCTGGTCGTGAACTGCAACGCGCCATCGGTCTTGCGCAATAGCACGTTGGCCAGGATCGGCAAGGTATGCCGTCGTTCCACGATGCCGGAGACCGATTGCAGCACGGACAGGATCTTCTCCTGCGTTGTCTTCATGACGATCATGTCAACCTCTTTATTGGAATATCGATAGTAATAGTAGGTAAGGACCGCGTCTGTCTGGGGACAGCAGGATTTTCCCTTTTTTCATCAAGCACTTGGAGCGTCTCGAAGGCTGTGGACAGGCATGTCCTGCAACCGCACGGACGACGGGAACAACTCCGCGCAAGCGCCACGGATTGTGGATAACGACACACTTGTGCAGCAACTGTCCCCAGCCTTGTCCAGCCGCGGCCAGGTGGCGGTGGTATGCATGCGCGCATCAGCCCTTGAGCGTTTGTTCGAGTACATGCAACTGCTGGTTGAGTTCGGTGAGTTGCTGGCGTTCGGCGCCGATCTTGCGCACGGCATGCAGCACCGTCGTGTGGTCGCGCCCGCCGAACAGTTCGCCGATTTCCGGCAGGCTCTTTTGTGTCAGTTCCTTGGCCAGGTACATCGCGATCTGGCGCGGCCTTGCGATGCTGGCGGGCCGCTTCTTGGAATACATGTCCGCTACCTTGATCTTGTAGTAGTCGGCCACGGTCTTCTGGATGTTTTCGACCGAGATCTGGCGGTTCTGGATCGACAGCAGGTCGCGCAATGCCTCGCGCGCAAGCGCGATCGAGATGTCCTTCTGGTTGAAGCGGGAGTACGCCAGGATCTTGCGCAGGGCGCCTTCGAGCTCGCGCACGTTGGAGCGCACGTTCTTGGCTACGAAAAAAGCGACTTCCTCGGGCATCTCGGAGAGTTCGGCGCGCGCCTTGTTGATCAGGATCGCCACCCGCATCTCCAGCTCGGGTGGTTCGATGGCCACCGTCAACCCGGAATCGAAGCGTGACACCAGCCGTTCGTGGATGTCCGTGAGGCCCTTCGGGTAGGTGTCACTGGTCATCACGATGTGCGAGCGCTTTGCCAGCAAGGCCTCGAAGGCATTGAAGAATTCTTCCTGGCTGCGCTCCTTGTTCGCGAAAAACTGCACGTCGTCGATCAGCAGCAGGTCCAGCGAGTGGTAGTGGTCCTTGAACTCGTCGAAAGTCTTGCGCTGGTATGCCTTGACCACATCCGATACGAATTGTTCCGCGTGGATGTAGAGAACCCTGGCCGAAGGCCGGTTCGCGAGCAGTCGATTGCCGATCGCATGCATCAGGTGGGTCTTGCCCAGTCCAACGCCGCCGTAGATGAACAAGGGGTTGTAGAGTTGCCCCGGCATGTCCGATACGTGCAGCGCGGCGGCGCGTGCCATCCGGTTGGCCGAACCCTCCCCCAGCGTGTCGAAGCTGAGCACAGAATTGAGCCGGTTGCGCAGGCCCGCCGGCGCAGGGTCGGTGGCCAGTTCGACGGGCTCCTCGAACGTGCCCTTGCTGGAGTGAGGGCGGACGAACACCTGCCTCGGCGCCGGCTCCCGAGGGGCCAGCGCCAATTCGAGGCTGATCGGCTGGCCCAGGATTCGTTCCAGCGAGGCTGCGATCCTTGCGCTGTACTGGGCGCGGATCCAGTCCAGTTTGAAGCGATTGCCGACGAAGACGGTGACTTTGGTCAGATCAGCAGCGACGCTTGCCGTCAGCGGCCTGATCCAGGTGTTGAATTGCTGTTCCGGCAGTTCCAGGGCAAGCTGCTCGACGCACGTTTGCCATACATCGTGTGCGGTGTCCCTCTTTTGCGGTTGGTCGTCCCGTGCGTGCTGCCCTTCGGTCATCTGCGTTGTCGTTTTCTGTGGATATTGGGCGTTTCGGGGAACCGATCATTGTAGATTGTCAAGAATTTATCCACAAGGCGATCCTGGCCCGCGGTCGTGCCCGGGAAGGTTCACGCAGAAACTGAAATGAAGCGACCCCCACGCTCCCCCGCTGCGCGCGGTCCGCTGCCCCCGAGGGGGTGCGTCAGCGGCTTCGGGCGGCCGGGCGCCGCTGAAAGGAAACAGCCCCCACGCTCCCCCGCTGCGCGCGGTCCGCTGCCCCCCGAGGGGGTGCGTCAGCGGCTTCGGGCGGCCGGGCGCCGCTGAAAGGAAACAGCCCCCACGCTCCCCCGCTGCGCGTGGTCCGCTGCCCCCCGAGGGGGCGCGTCAGCGGCTTCGGGCGGCCGGGCGCCG
>JBDHRZ010000020.1:0-15810 GCA_039807845.1 Rhodoferax sp. | reverse complement strand
GTGCGCGACCGTGCGCCGCGCGCTGCGCCAGACGCACGCAGAGCGGCGGATCGCTGACTGTCGCGGGTGCCCGGGGCCGGACTCGAACCGGCACGCCGCCTGCGCGGCCGCGGATTTTAAGCGACAGCATGGCATCCGCACCGGGCATTCTCTCGGCTTGGATACAGCTTGCTGTAGCAGGTTTTCCGTAGAGTCAACGTCTTGGATCATATGCCGGTGCGCGACGCAAACCGCCCCGGTTCTCTTTCGCCTGGCTCCTAGCAGGCTCCTGGAATCGGGGCCTTTCGGGAGCACCTCATGGCGAAGATCAAACTGACCAAAAGCGCTGTTGACGCAGCACAGGCGCAGACCTGCGACGTTGAACTCCGGGACACGATCGTTCCGGGCTTCTTGTGCAAGGTTACACCAACCGGCCGCAAGGTATTCATGCTTCAGTACCGCACGAACTCCGGCGTGCGGCGCAAGCCGTCGTTGGGCCAGTTCGGCGAACTGACCGTCGAGCAGGCCCGGTCGCTGGCGCAGGACTGGCTGGCCGAAGTCCGGCGCGGTGGCGACCCCGGCCATGTCAAGGCCGAGGCGCGCAAGGCGCCGACGGTCAAGGAGCTTTGCACACGCTTCATAGAGGACCACTCCAAGGTACGCAACAAGCCAAGCACACAGAAGAGCTACCAGTACCAGATCGACAACTACATCGTCCCCGCCTTCGGTAGCAAGAAGGCCCACGAGGTCACGCGCCACGACATTACCGCGTTGATGAAGCGCATGGAGAAGTCGCCGACGCAGGCCAATCGCGTGCTGGCCTGCGTGCGCAAGATGTTCAACCTGGCCGAGTTGTGGGGCTACCGACCAGACGGCTCGAATCCGTGCCGCCATGTGCCCAAGTTCCCGGAGAAAGGCTCGACCCGCCTCATCACCGACGAACAGATGGTCAAGCTGTTCGCCTATCTGGACAAGGCCGAAGCCGAGAGCTTGGAACATCCGATCTACCTGCTGGCCATCCGCCTGCAATTCGAGTTCGCAGCGCGCATGTCGGAGGTTCTGCTGTTGCAGTGGGATTGGCTCGACCTGCCGAATGACCGGGTGGTCTGGCCGGACAGCAAGACGGGCGATATGTCCAAGCCGTTGAGCACCGAGGCCCGCCGCCTGCTGGAGAACGCGCCGCACTACGGCGACTCGCCCTACGTCTGCCCCGCCATCCTCGACCACAAGAAGCCGCTCAGTCCCCACGCCTACTACAACGCGTGGCGGCGCATCCTCCATCGCGCCGGCGTGCCCAGGGTCGGGACCCACGGCATCCGCCACCGCTCGGCCACGGACATCGCCAACTCCGGCATCCCGGTCAAGGTTGGCATGGCACTGACCGCGCACAAGACCGTGGCGATGTTCATGCGTTACGTCCACACCGAGGACGACCCGGTACGCAAGGCGGCCGAACTTGTGGCGACCCGACGCAAGTCGGTCGTCGGTGCCCGCCGGGAACCGGAAAAGGCGGTCGCATGACCAGCCGCCGGATACCCGCCCCATCCGTCCCGGTAGCCGTGTCGTCGTCACGACTACCGCGCAGGCCGCCCCTGGCACCGGGACGCCACTTTCAGGCTGGCAAAGTATGCCCGTTTCGGGTATAGTTAGGGGGTCGAGATGACTCGCATCCTCAAGCGGAAGGACTTTGCGAAGTGGCAGGCGGGCGAAAAGTTGCCCGATGCCGCGTTGTGCAAGGCGGTCAAGGAGATGGAAGGCGGTCTGATCGACGCGGACCTGGGCGGCCTGCTCTACAAGAAGCGGGTGGCCCGCCCGGGTGGCGGCAAGAGCGGCGGCTTTCGGACGCTCCTGTCGGCCCGGATCGGCAGCCGCTACGTCTTCCTGCATGGGTTCGCCAAGAACGACAAGGCGAACATCACGGAAGAGGAGAAAAAGGCGCTGCAATTCGCCGGCAAGGTATTCCTGGACCTGTCCGGGGAAGCGTTGACGAAAGCGTTGCAGTCAGGTGTTTTGATGGAGGTGCATTGTGAGCAAGATCATTGAATCGCTGCGCGGCGATCTGGCCGCGCTCCACGAAGCTGGAGCGATCAGCAAGGTGACGATGCGCGAGTTCGACGCGGTCTGCCCGCCGCCGGTGCGGGAGTTCAGCGCCATCGACATCAAGCACCTGCGCGAACGCTTGAAGTTCAGCCAGCCGGTGTTCGCCCACCACCTGCACACCACGGCCTCGACCGTGCGCAAGTGGGAACAAGGCGAAACCCGCCCCACCGGCCCCGCGCTCAAGCTGCTCAACGTCATCGCGGACAAGGGTTTGCAGGCCATCATCTGATGCCCTGCAACAATGGAGACAGGCGGTGGCGACGCGGATCGACCCTTTTAGTTCACAGCACCTTGAAGCCGCCTGTCGCGTCTTAGCCGATACCGAACGTGGTCTGAGCGGCACTCAGATCGAGCGGTTGCTACAAGAGATTCAGGTTGCCGACACGTCGCCCGGCATGACCAAGTGGAAGCGGCTGTTCAATGCGCTGGCCGGCGCGCAGAACCAGCACCAGGTCGGCAACCATCTCATCATGTTCATCAACCGCGCGATGAACCCGGTGAACTATGCCCGCGAACCTGCGACCTATGCGTGGCGACGCGATGAACTCAATGTCGTTCTGGCGTTCTCCGGCTTTTATGTACGTGAAGATGGCAAGGTCGCGCACGCCGACAAGGCAACGACGCTCGATGCGGCCCGTGCCCGCGCGGGACGGCTCAAGGCGGCGCTGGAAAGCCGCGCCGTCCATGCGGAAGTGCTGAACTACTGCCGCGCCGAGTTGCTTGACGAAAACTATTTCCACGCCGTCTTCGAGGCAACGAAAGGCATCGCCGAACGGATACGCCTGCTGTCGGGGTTAAGTGGCGATGGCGCCGACCTGGTAAACAAGGCATTTGCCGGCCAGCAGCCCGTCTTGGCCTTGGGGTCGCTCACCACCGAATCCGAAAAGAGCGAGCAAAAAGGCTTTGCCAACCTGCTGATCGGTCTGTTCGGTGCGGTACGCAATCCGCTGGCTCATGCACCCAAGACGAACTGGCCTATGTCTGAACAGGACGCGCTGGACATTCTGACGCTGGTATCGCTAATTCATCGCAAGCTGGATGGCGTGCAGACCACGGCTGCCGTCTCGCCATGATAAGAAAGACCATTCCTCCATTTCTCTAAAGGCGGGAAAGCGATTTATCTATCGTACCTGCACGGGGAAGAAACAATGCGCGTCCCCGTCGGAGCCGGTCGCTCTGTCGTGCTTCGCATCGAGCATTGCTCCGCAAGTCTCGCCCCTCCGGCTTCCATCGCTGACGCCTTCGGCCCTCGCGGGCCTGCGCGCTCCGCTTGCCTGTGTGTGCCTTCGTTGTGAGGTTGAGGGCGGTCTTGCTGTTCCTTTCACCGTACCACGGCGTTCTCGCCGTCAAGGGCAGCGCGTGCTCGCACGCTTGCGTCCTGGCGGCCGTCTGCGACCCCTGACTGCTGCGCTGCGCCGTGTTGGGGCGGTGCCGGGCAATCCCGCCCGTGCAACCGGAGCACTTCCATGTCGCAGTTCCTTCCATCTTCCAATTCCCCGTTGATGATCCGCGATGGCAGCGGTCGCCGCTATCGTCCGGCGACGCCGGAACAGATCCTCGAAGCAGCACGTCAGGCCATCGACGTGAAGCTGCCGCGCGGCACCGCGTTCACTACGCCGGAGGTGGTCAAGCAGTACCTGATCGCCAAACTTGCCGGCTACGAGCACGAAGTTTTCGCCGGCCTGTTCCTCGATACGCACCACCGGCTGATCCAGTACGTCGAAATGTTCCGCGGCACGATCGACGGTGCCGTGATTCATCCGCGCGAGGTGGTCAAGACAGCGCTGCAATACAACGCCGCGGCGGTGATCTTCGCGCACAACCATCCGAGCGCGAGCCCGGAGCCGAGCGCGGCCGACCGTGCGATCACGGCGCGGCTGAAGCAGGCGCTCGCGCTGATCGAGGTTCGCACGCTGGATCATGTCGTTGTCGGCGGCGATCAAACGACGGCCCTCGCCGAACGCGGCTGGCTGTGACAAGAAAGGGAGCTTCGGCTCCCTTTCTTTTTGCTGCGCCTTGGGCGATTGCTCCGTGCCTGCGGCTCTGCGCGCTGCGGTTAATGGTTGTGGGCGGTCTTGCTGTTTCCCTTCACCGTACCACGGCGTTCTCGCCGTCAAGGGCTGCGCGCTTGGTGCGCTTGCGTCCTGGCGGCCGGCTTCGCCCCCTGACTGCTTGCGCTGCGCCGTGCTGGCGACGGTTCCCGGCAATTCCGCCCGTGCAACCGGAGATCGCCATGAACGCACTCATCACCGACGAGCAACGCTTTCTGCTGCTGGCCAACGGCCGCGAATCACTCCAGAACTCGGACTTCGATCCGGCACCCGTGGTCAAGCTGTTCACGCCGGACGCCGGCGCGACCTGGCTGCTGACCGAGATCGACCCGGACGATCACGACCACGCCTTCGGCCTGTGCGACCTGGGCCTGGGGATGCCCGAACTCGGCTGGGTCAGCTTGCAGGAACTGGCGACCGTGCGCGGGCGGCTCGGCCTGCCAATCGAGCGCGATTTGCACTTCCGCGCGGAGAAACGCTTGAGTGCCTACGCGCGCGAGGCGCGGCACGCGGGGCAGATCATCGTATGACATTGCGAGCGCGTCGTCCTTCGTGGCGACGCGCTTTTTTCTGCTGCGTCCGCTACCGATGTCTTCGCGCCTTCGGCGCTGCGCGCTGTGCTTGTACTCCAGGGGAAAGCCTTGCGGGCTATCCCCGCCGCGCTGCGCTTGGCGCCCCTGCAGGCCCGCCGCCCCGGCTGCGCCGGCGCGGCCTTCGGCCCGGCTCCACGATCCGGGCCTGCGCGCTTCGCTTGCGTGATGTCTGCGCCAACGCAGCGGCCATTACCTGTCGATCCGCCGTTCCTGACTTCATCACCTTGTCCGCGACTGTAGCCCGCGGCCGTGTGCCGTCAAGGCGCGCAGGGCCGTGTCCTCGGCTGCGCCTGCGGGCCGCACCAACCCTGCGCTTGCCTCCTTGACGGCCCCCGTCCACGCGCTTCTGACCGTCGCGGGCGATGAACTCAGGAAAGACGGTGGCAACGAGGCCGGCCCAGGTCTCCGCGCCGACCCCACCGGAGAAGCCGAAAGGCGGGCTCCGAATCTAGGAATCCGGTGGTGGCTTTTTCGACAGCCAACCCTTGTCAGGAGAACGACCATGCAACTTGCTTCCCGCTTCGCATCCCGCTCCCCCGTGCTGCGCTCGGAACATCCCTTGTCGGATGACCAGATTCGCGCCGTGGCCCCATCCATTTTCGCGGACGCCCCGCACGAAAGCCGCTCGGAACGGTACAGCTACATCCCCACCGCCACCGTGCTGCAAGAACTGCGCGGGGAAGGCTTCGAGCCTTTCATGGTGACGCAGACCCGCGTGCGGCAGGACGACCGCCGCGACTACACCAAGCACATGATTCGGCTGCGTCACGCCAGCCAGATCAACGGTCGCGAGGCCAACGAAATCATCCTGCTGAACTCCCATGACGGGACGAGCAGCTATCAAATGCTCGCCGGCATGTTCCGCTTCGTTTGCAAAAACGGGCTGGTATGCGGCGACACCGTGGCCGACGTGCGCGTGCCGCACAAGGGCGACGTGGCCGCGCATGTCATCGAAGGCGCTTACGAAGTCTTGAACGGCTTCGACCGGGCGCAGGAATCCCGCGATGCAATGCAGGCCGTGACGCTGGACAGCGGCGAGGCCGAAGTGTTCGCCCGCGCCGCGCTGGCGTTGAAGTACGACGCCCCCGACAAGCCTGCACCCGTCACCGAAACGCAGGTGCTCGCGCCGCGCCGTCTCGACGACGACCGCCGCGACCTGTGGAGCGTGTTCAACCGTACGCAGGAAAACCTCCTGCGCGGCGGTTTGCATGGCCGCAGCGCCAACGGTCGCCGCCAGACCACCCGCCCCGTGCAGGGCATCGACCAAGACCTGCGCCTGAACCGCGCCTTGTGGCTGCTGGCCGATGGCCTGCGCCAGTTGAAAGCCTGAACCCCACAGCGGCAGGGGCAGGCAGCAGCCCTTGCCGCTTCTCTCGCTGCTGCATCCCAACCGCTAGGAGTTGTCACCATGAACGCCGTACTCAAAACCGAAGCCATCGCCGCCGAAGCCGCCGCGCCGCTGGAAGCTGCCGACCCGACCAAGAACCTGATCTTGGTTGCGCTCTCGCAGTTACAGCCGCGCCGTTCCAAGCGCAATGCACGCAGGATGCCGCGCCTGTCCATCCCCGAACTGGCCGCGAGCATTTCCCGCGTCGGCCTGCTGCAAAACCTCATCGTGATTGCCGCCGCCGATGGCGAGCAGTACGAAGTCGTTGCCGGCGACCGCCGCCTGACCGCGATGAAGCTGCTGGCGAAGAAGAAGCGCATCCCCGCCGACTACGAAGTGCCGTGCCTGTTGGTGCCCGATGCCTCGGCGCGTACCGTCAGCCTCGCGGAAAACCTGCTGCGCGAGCAGATGCACCCCGCCGACCAGTTCGAGGCGTTCGCCGCGCTGGTGAAGGAAGGCCGTCCCATCGAGGACATTGCCGCCGACTTCGGCGTGTCCCCGCTGGTCGTGCAGCGCCGTTTGAAGCTCGCCAACGTTTCGCCGCGCCTGCTGGCCGACTACCGCGCCGGTGGCGTGACGCTGGAGCAGTTGATGGCCTTGACCATCACCGACGACCACGCCGCGCAGGAGGCCGCGTTCTACGCTGCGCCGGAATGGCAGCGCGGCGCGTCCGCGCTGCGCGAGCGCCTGACCGAGCGCGAAATCAGCGCCGGTGATTCTCTGGTGCGGTTTGTCGGGCTGGACGCCTACACGGCGGCGGGCGGCGGCATCCGCCGCGATCTGTTCGCGGAAGGCGATGCCGGAACCTACCTGACCGACGCCGCGCTGCTGGAATCGTTGGTGCGCGGCAAGCTGGACGCACAGGCCGAGGACGTGCGCGCCGAGGGTTGGGCATGGGTGGAGGCCGTGCCGCACATCAGCCACGCGGAACGGCAGGCGTTCCAGAACGCGCCGCGCCATCGCCGCGAACCGACCGCGCGTGAAGCCCGCCGCATCGCCTCGTTGCAAGGCCGTCTCGACAAGATCGACACGACGCTGGAAGAAGCCTACGACGCCGAGGACGAGGACAAGGTGGCGACGCTGGAAGAACGGCGCGAGCAGGTTGCCGAGGAACTGCAAGCCATCGAAGACGCCTTGCAAGACTACGCGCCGGACGTGCGCGCCGTCGCCGGTTCCATCGTCACCATCGACCGCGAAGGCGAAGCCGTGATCTATCGCGGCCTGCTGCGCGACGCCGAGGCCAAGGCGCTGCGCACGCTGCACCGGCTGCGGCAGGGTTTCACGGAGGGCGGAGCCACGAACGAGGACGAAGGTGACGGCGACGACGAAGCGCCCAAGGCCGCGAACGTCTCCGACCGGCTGGCGCAGCGGTTGAGCGCGCACCGCACGGCAGCGCTGCAAATCGAAGTCGCGCAGCATCCGCACGTGGCGCTGGCCGCGCTGGCACATGGCTTGGTGCAGGCTGTCTTGCAGCCCGACGCCTACGGCGACGGCCTGCCGCTCGGCGTCCGCCTGACCGTGAAAGACCGGCTGGAAAGCCTTGCCCCGGATGTACCGGAATCGCCTGCCGCCGTGGCGCTGCGCACGTTGCAGGAAGTCGCGGGCGAAGCGTTGCCGCAGGACAGCGCCGAACTGTTCACCGTGCTGCTGGCGAAGTCGCAAGACGAGCTGGTGCGGCTGCTGGCCGTGTGCGTCGCGGCCTCGGTAGACGTGGTGACGCCCCGTGCCATGCAACGCCAGCCCGGCGCGGAATTGGCGCAGGCTGTGGGGCTGGACATGGCCGCATGGTGGAAGCCGACTGCGGAGGGCTATTTCCAGCACGTACCGAAGGCCGCGATTCTGGAAGCAGTCGGACAGTACGCCCCGGCACACGTCACCCGCCTGTCGAAGCTCAAGAAGGGCGAGATTGCCAGCGAAGCCGAGCGGCTGGCCGATAGCACCGGCTGGATGCCTGCGGTGTTCCAGACCGAGCACCACACGGAGCCGGAAGGCGCACCGGATGCGGCGCGCGATGACGAAACGCCGAAAGATGCCGCCGACGAGGTGGATGCCCACGCGCTGGCCGCGTGACCCGCACCGCAGCATGGCCCCGGCGCGCTGCGCCGGGGATCTTCCCGAACCGGGCGCGGCCAGTCTGCCGCGCCCGGTTTCAGCATCCACAGCAAAATCGCCCCGTCGCCGCCTTCGGCCAGGCGGCGACGGGGTGAGCGCGCAACGAGCTAGCGCGCGGCACGGCGATTGGTGCCCGCTGGCGCGGGCGAGGTTTCGATGGCGCCCCGCCGCAATGGGCGGGGCTTGTGGGGCTACGCCCCGGCTTGCTGCGGCAGGTTGTGCCAAAGCGTGCCGTCCTCGACGCTGGCAGTTCGCCGCTTGTACATCACGAAGGACGGTTCACCGACACGCCTCCCGGCCTCGCTCATGGAACTTCCACGCCACGCCTCAAGCACGTCGCCGCAAGCTTGCGGGAAGGGGCGATCTTGCCTGCCGTTGGGGTGCTGGCCTTGCCCGCTTCAGGGTGCAAGCCGGTGCAGCCTTCGCGCGGAGATGCCGAGTCAGCCATATCTCCATTCGGGACAGGCGGCCCGTGCGTCCTTGGTTTGTTGTGAATCCTGGCGAGGGCACGGCTGTGCCTTGGGCTTCATAGCCGCAACCTTCCAGCGAAAACAATTTCCCCGCCGCTGCGCGGCTTCCTCGCGGAACAAATTCTTTTCGCTTCCAGGTTCTCCACGCTGTTGCGACCGCTGCGCGGTGCGGCCCGCCCATCCCCCGCCGACCGGATCACAACAAGGACGCACTGGCGCGACCTTGTTCAACCCGAAAGGAGAAAACATCATGGCCAACATCGGCACCTTCACCGCAGAGAAAGACGGCTTCACCGGCACGCTCCGCACCCTGACGCTCAACGTCAAGGTCAAGCTGGCTCCCAACGACAAGGGCGACAAGGAGAACGCCCCCGACTTCCGCCTTCAGGCGGCTGGCCACGACATCGGCGCGGCGTGGAAGAAGACCAGCGAGGCCGGGCGGGAATACCTGTCCGTGACCCTGGACGACCCTTCGTTCCCGGCAACGGTCTATGCCCGCCTGATCGAAGGTGAGAACGGCACGCACGACCTGATCTGGTCGCGCAGCAAGCCGCAGGCGGCCTGACAGCCGCCCACCGCGCCCCGCCCATTGCGGCGGGGCGCCGTGCTGCTGGCGCAGCACGTCACGCACGCACCTATGGCGCGTTGTGTTTCTTCAACACCGCCTCAAGCTCCTGGCGCACCTGCGCCAGAAGCTGATCGGCCTTGCGCGTGTTGTCGCCGGCATACGCCAGCGTCAGCAGCGTAAGCGGATGCACTTCCATGACATCGCACAGCTCGGCCAGCTTGTGCATGGTTGGGTTCTTCTGGTCGCGCTCCAGCGAACTCATATAGGTACGGCTGGACACGTCGGAGAACGCTTCCTGGCTCAAGCCACGCGCTTTCCTGACTGTCCGTATCGCCGTTGCCAATGAGGGCTTTGCCGCCACCGATGGTTTCCCTTGGAAAACCAAGATGACAGCCGATTGCGCCCTATGGGGCTACAATCTATAGTGTTCATTTGGCGATGTTGATTTCCGTATTCGTGCCTTTACGGAAATCCGCATCGGCGGATTCCGACAGAATCGGGGAGCCGCATTCGTGTCTTTCCTGACCTGCACAATGCCGCTTTCGCGTTTCCGTGCATGTACGGATTCGACAGCTTGCGGCTTCATGCTTCCACACAAAAGCACACATCCGCTTCGACGCTTCCGCGTCTTGGCGGCCAGGCGTGTCTGTGCATCGTCGGTTTCGTGGGGTTCCCCGCCATGACCACGCCGCTCATTACCGCCGACCAACGCGCGCAACTGCTCGCCGTCGGCGAAGCGCGCGCGGCCGGTCGCAGCATCGACCCTCTGCCCGTCGTGCGCCTGTTCACCCCGGACGCGCACGCGACCTGGCTGTTGGCCGCGCTCGATCCCGCCGACGGCGATACCGCTTGGGGACTGATCGACCTCGGCATCGGGATGCCGGAACTGGGAACGGTCAAGTTATCCGACCTGGCTGGCATCGTTGGGCCGCAACAGCGGCCCGTCCTGCGCGACGTGTATTTCCACGCCGCACGGCCGCTATCCGAATACGTGCAGCTTGCGCGGCGCGATGGTTCCATTCCCGACTGATCGGATGCGCATTGTGTGGTTCTCGATCTGGAGCAAGACGGCGAGGGTCTTAATCGACACTCTTGCACCAAGCGGGTGCGGTTCTGACCGAAAAAGACAGGATGCGCGGCGCGACTTGAGGCAGGGTGTGCGATGCTGCGCGCCATTTCCGTGCTGCACAGCCGTCGCACTCGGACGACCCATGCAAGCCTTCGGAGCTATTCGGTCTTGAAACCCCTCGTTACAGCCAAAGTGTACGCCTTGGTTGATGGCGATTTAATGTTGCTGATGCGGTAGCTCCCGTGTTCAACGCCCGTGGCGACGTTCCTGTTGGACAGGAGGCCGCGTCATGGCTGATCGAAGCGCCGATGCCTGGTATCCCACCGCCGCGTACCTGTACCTGCTGCATCTCGACCGACCCGCGCTGGCCTGGGAGTACCTGCGTCGTCATCCCGACTACCGACGCGACTGGCTGCGCCGTCGCCACCAGCCGGAAGCCGCGCACGCTTGGGGCCTGCGCCTGCTGGAAGATCCGGCGCTGGATGCGCGCGACGCGCAGCCGGTCTGGTTTCCCGACCATGACGTTTCGCTCCAGCTTTACCCGGATGCCGACCCACCGCCGGAGGCGGATGCCTTTGAGTTCTGGCGCATTCCCGGCCACAAGCACCTCACCCACGACGGCAAGCGTCTGGTGCTGGTATCGCGCTGGCCCGGCTGCTGCGTCCGTCTCGCACTGGCGCCGGGCCTGGCTGATGGCATGGCCTACCTGTATGCCATCCGTGCGTGCGCCGCGCCTTGCGCAAGCTATCGCACGATCACGGCCGAGCTGGACAAGCTGACGATGGCGGATGCGGCCCTGCCGGCGGCAGTGGCCCGCTCCCGACCGACGCCTGCCGCGCTGCTGGAGCTGCACACCTTGCAGGCGCTCGACGCGGCCCTCGCGGGCGCGTCCTTGCGCGAAACGGCAGCCGGACTGTTCGGCGATGAAGCTGTGGCCACGAGCTGGTATGCCGACGGCGGCCTGCGCTCGCGCGTGCGCCGCCTCGTGCGGCGCGGCCAATCGCTGATGCGCGGCGGCTACCGCCGCCTTGCACAGCTCGATTGACCTGCACAGGGTCGTTTTGCCTTCGCTGCAAAACGACCCTCTGCGCAACGCATCGCTATCTTGAGACTGCCTCCATCCGGCTGCGCTGGTGCTGCCGGCGCTTCTCTCCGATGGAGGTTCACTCGATGCGACCCGCACCCTTGCGGCCTGCTGCCACTGCCGCCACCACGCCCGCACAACCCCAACGCTACCTCACCAACGACGAAGCCGCCGAGTACCTGCGGCTGTCGCCACGCACGCTCGAAAAGCAGCGCGTGATCGGCGGCGGGCCGAAGTTCCGCAAGTTCGGCCGCCGCGTCATGTACGCGGTAGCCGACCTCGATGCTTGGGCCGACCAGCGCAGTTTCGAGGCCACGTCCGATCCCGAATACGCCGAGCATCACTCGGCCGACAGCCGTGCGCGCTGATCGGTGGCTCGCCGGTGGCCGTCGTCACGTCCAGCCCATCGCGGGAGCGGGAACAGCTCGATCTGTTCCGCGCCTTGCCGGGCGACGGCATGGCGCCGCGCGACAGCCAGGACTTGATGGCCTTTCCGTTCTTTTCGCTGGCGAAATCGCGGCGCACGGCACCGATCGACTTCCGCAGCGGCAATGTCACGATCCGCGTGGAGGGCACGCAAGAGCATGGCATCGCCACGATTTGGGATGCGGACGTGCTGATCTGGGCGGCCTCGCAGATCGTGGAAGCGCGCGACGCGGGGCTGCGGCCGTCGCGGCTGATGCACGCCACACCCTACGAGATCCTGCGTTTCATCGGGCGCGGCGTGTCGCTCCGCGACTACCAGCGCCTCAAGGCTGCGCTCGACCGGCTGCAATCGACCACCGTGGCGACGTCCATCCGCGAGACGACCGGGCGGCGCCTGCATCGCTTCTCGTGGATCAACGAGTGGAAGGAACTGGCCGACGCCCGCGGCACGCCGCTAGGTATCGAGCTGATCCTGCCGGACTGGTTCTATGCCGGCGTGCTCGACGCCGCCCTGGTGCTGACCATCGACCCGGCGTATTTCCGGCTCACCGGCGGCATCGAACGGTGGCTGTACCGGCTGGTGCGCAAGCACGGCGGCAAGCAGTCCGGCGGCTGGCAATTCGACTTCCGGCACCTGCACCGCAAGTCGGGCAGCACGGCGAAGCCCCACGACTTCGCCTGCGACCTGCGCGCACTGGTCGCGCGACAGTCGATGCCCGGCTACGTGCTCGGCATCGAGCGAATGCCGGGCACAGGGGCGGAACTGCTGACCTTCCGGCCCGTGCTTTCCACGGCACGGGGACAACTGCGGGACAAGCTGTGAATGGCCTCGTGCTATCAGGCGTGCTCGGACTCGTGCTATCGAGCGTGTCCCCATCGTGCTATCAGGCGTGCGAAATCGTCGCAAAGCCAATAACGGCGCGTGTTTCGGCGTCCCCTAACTTTCCTAACTCAAGAAACCTAACTCTTGGTAAGAGCGCGCCGTTTCGGTGGACAACCACGAAACGGCACGCTCCGGCCGGCTTTCCAGCAGCGAGGGCCGAGCCGTGATCGTCGCGCTGCTCAACCAGAAAGGCGGCGTCGGCAAGACCACGCTCGCCACGCACATCGCCGGCGAACTGGCAATGCGCGGGCAGTCGGTCATCCTGCTGGATGCCGACCCGCAAGGCTCGGCATTGGACTGGACGCAGCGCAGAAGCCAGCAGGGTTTGCCACGGCTGTTCAGCGCCGTGGGCCTCGCCCGCGAGACGCTGCACCAGGAAGCGCCGGAGCTGGCCCGTCGCGCCGATCACGTCGTCATCGACGGCCCACCGCGCATCGCCGCCCTGGCGCGCTCCGCGCTGCTGGCGGCCGAGCGCGTGCTGATTCCCGTGCAGCCCAGCCCCTACGACTTGTGGGCATCTGCCGAGATGGTGGCGCTGATCCGCGAGGCGCAGGTATTTCGGCCTGCGCTGCGCGCGGCCTTCGTGGTCAACCGGCGCGTCAGCACCACCATCATCGGCCGCGAGGCACGTGGCGCGCTGGCCGAGCAGCCGCTGCCGGCGCTGCGCTCGGAAGTGCATCAGCGCATCGTGTTCGCCGACAGCGTGGCTGCTGGCCGGCTTGCACGCGAGACGGCACCCGACAGCGCCGCCGCCCGCGAGATCGCCGCGTTGACCGACGAGCTGTTGCGGTGGCCGACATGAGCCAGCGCAACGGCAAGCGCGTCGGTATCGGCGCACGTCCACCGGCGAACCCGCACGCCGAAGCGTGGGTTCGCCAGGGCGACACCGACGGCATTCAGAAAAGCGACATCTACACC
Source organism: Rhodoferax sp. (assembly GCA_039807845.1). GTDB lineage: Bacteria > Pseudomonadota > Gammaproteobacteria > Burkholderiales > Burkholderiaceae_C > CAISIP01. The sequence continues at coordinate 2,170 of JBDHRZ010000020.1, read as the reverse complement.
GCGCGCCTGACCCTCGACGTGACGCCCGTGATGCGGGCGCGCATCAAGGTATCGGCGTTCACGCAAGGCGTGACCGTCGCCGAACTGCTGCGCGCACTGCTGGAACGCGAGTTCCCGGAGAAAACCTCATGAACGCATCCGCTGTGGCGGCCACGGATGCGCTGCCGCCGCCTCCCGCGGTGCTCACCGGCCAGGCCGATACAACACCGCTGACTCGTGTTTCGCTCGCCTTCGTCGAGCAGCGCATCGACATCTATCTGCGCTTCGGCGAACCGGCGCGCATCATCCGGCTTGACCGCTGGCGGCGCGTCGCAGTGTTCCTGCCGGGTGCAATGTTCTGCCGCATCCGCTGGCACGCCAACGACTACGGCACGATCCGCTGGCAGCTCATGGTGATGCAGGCTTGCACGTCGCTGGACGCGGCGCAGCGCATCCCCGGCGTGTTGCCGGGTGCGCGCCTGCTGCTGCACGCCGAAGGCGAACCCGCCGTGCGCGCCGTGTTGGCGCAGCTCGACGCCATCGAAGCGCAAGGCATCGCGCCGGCCGCCACGTCGCCCGCGTACTGGCGCACGCTCGGCAACCGGCTCGCTGCGCACTTGCCGCTGCCCGCGTACACCGCCGAGCGGCACGCCGCCTGGCTGGCCGGGAGGGCGCTGCCATGACGACGATTTCCACGTCTGGCACCGCGCCGCATTCTCGCTCACGCCTGCGCGCTCGCCTCATGCTGGTGGGCCTGTCCGCCTGCGGCCTTGCTGCGCTGGCCTGGGCGTCCTTCGTGTCGCCGCTGCCGCGCCTGACCTACAACCCGTCTGACAGCGTGGCGGTCGGTTGGTATCGCATCGACCCATTCGATCCGCGTACAGCCTCGCTGCCACGTCCGTTGTCCGTGGACAGCATCGTGCTCGTCCCGCTGCCGGCCGAGGCCGCCGCGCTGGCTGCGCAGCGCGGCTACCTGCCGACGCGCGTACCGCTGCTCAAGCGCATCGGGGCTGTCGCGCCGCAGGAGGTGTGCATCGCGGGCGGCATCGTCCACATCGACGGCGTGCCTTCGGCTGCCGTGCTGCGTGCCGACCGGCTGGGCCGACCGCTGCCATCCTTGCAGCTTTGTCGCCGCCTCAAACCGGGCGAGCTATTCCTGTTGAGCACGACAAATCCGGCGTCGTTCGACAGCCGCTATTTCGGCCCGGTCAGCGCATCCACCGTGATCGGTGTTGCGCATCCGGTCTGGCTGGAGACACGTCGATGATGGCCGCCGATTCGCTGCGCTTCATCGTGCCATCCGGCGTGTTGTCCTGCTGGCCGTCGCCATGTCGTCGCGCGTGTCGTGCGAATGCATCAGCGTCGCACGTCGCGCAACATCCGACGACGCTTTCGCCCGTGCAGGCATCTTGCCTTGAACGCGCTCGGCCGATGGCCGTGGCCGCGTTCCCCGGCGCGCAGGCTGCGAGCAGCGCAGCGTCGCCGGGCCGCCGATGCCCGGAGCGACAGCGAAGGGCACAGGCGGAAGGCAAGATAAAAGTTCGCGGCACATGGCCGCTTGAAAACCTTGTCTGCACATGGGGGCGGCGCGGCACGCGCCACGGGGCGGCAGCGTGCCGCGAAGGTGCGCAATGCCGCATAGGCGTTGGCGAAGTCGCGTGCTTCGTCCGCTGGACTGCGCCGCTCTTGGATGGAGCAACACAATGAGCCAGCGCGACGATGACCGATTCCGCGTCCGGCCTGGCGCTCCGAAACAGCGCGGCGATGCCTACGTCAGCAAGGTGCTGCGGCAGGCCAACAAGGCTGGCGCGAAGCTCGGCAAGGTGGCGGGCAATGTCGGCCAACGTCCCGGTTCCCGACTGGGGCGCGGCCACGTCGCGGCGCGCTTTGCCGGTCGGGGACTTGGGGCCAACGCCCGGCGCGTGACGATCAAGGCTCGGCTGGTGAATCTGGCGCATGCCGGGCCGCGCTCGACCGCCGCGCACCTGCGCTACATCGAGCGCGAGGGCGTCGATCGCCAGGGCGGGCCTGGCCACGCCTACGGGTCGACGACCGAGAGTGCCGACCTCGAAGCATTCAAGGCGCATGGCGAAGGCGACCGGCACCAATTCCGGTTCATCGTCTCGCCGGAGGATGCCGAACAGCTCGACGACCTGCGCACCTACACCCGACACCTGATGGCGCGCATGGA
>JBDHRZ010000019.1:0-16109 GCA_039807845.1 Rhodoferax sp. | reverse complement strand
ATGAGCGAGGCCGGCCTCGCGCCGCTGCCCGCCGCGCGCAAGGCCATGGGACAGATCTCCGGCGCCATCGTGGGCGTGACGGTGGTGTTGATATCGGTGTTCGTGCCGCTGGCCTTCTTCGCCGGATCGGTCGGCAACATCTACCGCCAGTTCTCCGCAGTGATGGTGAGCTCGATCGCGTTCTCCGCCTTCATGGCGCTGTCGCTCACCCCGGCGCTGTGCGCCACGCTGCTGAAACCGGTCGAGGCCGGCCACCACCACGCCAAGGGCGGCTTCTTCGGCTGGTTCAACCGTGGCTTTTCGCGCACCGCAAAGGCCTACGAAGGCCTGGTGGCGCGCATCGTGCGCCGCGCCGCGCGCTACCTGGTCCTGTACGCCGCCATCATCGCCGCCGTCGCGCTGCTCTACAGCCGCCTGCCGACTTCGTTCCTGCCGGCCGAGGACCAGGGCTTCATCATCGTCAACGTGCAGTTGCCGCCAGGCGCCACGCAGGGGCGCACGCTCGACGCGATGCAGCAGGTCGAAGGCTTCGTGCTCAGGCAACCCGAGGTGCAGAGCATGGTCAGCGTGCTGGGCTTCAGCTTCTCCGGCAGCGGCCAGAACGCCGCGCTGGCGTTCGTGACGCTCAAGGACTGGAAGGAGCGTCTCGGTCCCGGCAGTTCCGCGCAGGCGCTGGCCGGGCGCGTCTTCGGAGCCATGATGCGCGTGCGCGACGCCTTCATCTTCGCGCTGAGTCCGCCGCCGATCCCGGAGCTTGGCTCGGCCGCCGGCTTCAGCTTCCGCCTGCAGGACCGCGGCGGGCTCGGCCACGAGGCGCTGCTGGCGGCGCGCAACCAGTTGCTCGGAATGGCTGCGCAAAGCAAGGTGTTGACCAACATGCGGCCGGACGGGCTGGAAGACGCGCCGCAACTGCAACTCGACATCGACCGCGACAAGGCCAGCGCACAGGGCGTGACGTTCGACGCCATCGGCAACGCCTTGTCGACGGCGATCGGTTCGAGCTACGTGAACGACTTCCCGAATGCGGGCCGGCTGCAGCGGGTGGTGGTACAGGCGGATGCGCCGGCACGCATGCAGCCCTCCGACCTGCTGAAACTCACCGTGCTCAACAACCGGGGCCAGCCGGTGCCGCTGGCGAGTTTTGCCAGCACACGCTGGGTCGTCGGGCCGATGCAGACGATTCGCTACAACGGCTATGCGGCGATGCGCCTGTCCGGCGAGGCGGCGCCGGGGTACAGCAGCGGCGCCGCGATGCTGGAGATGGAGCGCCTGGCGGCGCAACTGCCCACCGGCTTCGGCTTCGAGTGGACCGGCCAGTCACGCGAGGAGCGCCTCGCTGGCGCGCAAGCCTTCGTGCTGTTCGGCTTCGCGCTGCTCGCAGTGTTCCTGGCCCTGGCAGCACTGTATGAGAGCTGGTCGATCCCGCTGGCGGTGATCCTGGTGGTGCCGCTGGGCGTGCTGGGCGTGCTCGTCGGCACCCACTTGCGCGGCCTGGCCAACGACGTGTACTTCAACGTCGGGCTGATCACCATCATCGGGCTCGGCGCGAAGAACGCCGTGTTGATCATCGAATTCGCCAAGGATCTGCAGGCGCGGGGCAAAGGCATCATCACCTCGGTGCTGGAAGCGGCGCACCTGCGCTTTCGACCCATCATCATGACCTCGATGGCCTTCATCCTGGGCGTGCTGCCGCTGGTCCTGGCCAGCGGCGCGGGTTCGGCCAGCCAGCGCGCGATCGGCACCGGCGTCATGTCGGGCATGCTGGCAGGCACCGCACTGGCCGTGTTCTTCGTCCCGATCTTCTTCGTCGTGGTGCGTGGCATCTTCAAGGGGAGCGAACGGCAGCGGCGCATGTACGCCCACGAAGCGGAACCCGCGGCACCCACCGAGGCGCAGTCGCGTAGCACATCGACCGACGCAGGAACGACACCATGAGAGCGCTCCCCACCAGCAGGCCGTCCAACCGCCCAGGACCAGGCCGTTCCGAGGCCGTCCGCCATGCGCGCTGGCCGGCAACCGCCGCCGGCGCGTTGCTGCTGGCAGGCTGCAGCAGCCTGGTTCCGCCGTATACGCGGCCCGCGGCGCCGGTGGCCGCGCAGTTCCCGCTTGTGCCCGCCAGCACGGCCCGCACGCCCGAGGCACCCGACCTGGCGTGGGAAGACTTCTTCCGGGACGAACGGCTCAGGCAGCTGATCGCGATCGCGCTGCAGAACAATCGCGACCTGCGCGTGGCGGTACTCAACCTCGCGCAGGCACAGGCACAGTTGCAATTGCGCCAGGCCGACCGCGTTCCGACCGTCAATGTCGGTGCCACCGGCTCGCGCCAGCCCGGCGGCAACGGCGGCATCGTCACGACCTACAGTGCCGGCCTGAACATCGCCGGCTATGAGGCCGACCTGTTCGGCCGCCTGCGCAACCTCGACGAAGCGGCGCAGGCCCAGTTGCTGGGCACGCTGGAGACGCGCAAGACGGTGCAGATCAGCCTGATTGCGTCCGTCGCGAGCAGCTACCTGGGCCTGCTCGCCGACGATGCGCTGCTCGCCATCACGCGCGAGACGCTCTCCAGCCGCACCGAATCCCTGCGCCTGACGCGGCTGAGCTTCGACGCCGGGGTGGTCTCGGGCCTGGATCTGCGCCAGGCGCAATCGCTCGTGGAGGGGGCACGCGTGACGCTGGCACAACTCGAGCGCCAGCGCGCGCTCGACCGCAACACGCTGGACTTGCTGCTCGGCCAGGGCCTGCAGGACAGCCAGGCGGCCGCCATGTTGCCGGCCGGACGGTCGCTGACCGCGCAAGAACTGGTGGGCGTGATGCCTGCGGGACTGCCCAGCGAAGTGCTGCTGCGCCGCCCGGACATCCGCGCCGCCGAGCAGCAGTTGCTGGCGGCCAACGCCAACATCGGTGCCGCGCGCGCGGCGTTCTTCCCGCGCATCACCCTCACCACCAGCATCGGCACGGCGAGCAGCCAGTTCAGTGGTCTGTTCAGGAGCGGCTCGTTCGGCTGGACCTTCGCACCCCAGATCCTGCTGCCGATCTTCGACGGCGGCCGCAACCAGGCCAACCTGGACGCCGCCTGGGTCGCGCGCGACATCGCACTGGCCCAGTACGAGAAGGCGATCCAGCAGGCATTTCGCGAAGTGGCCGACGCGCTGGCCACGCGCAGCACGCTCGCCGACCAGTTGCAGGCGCAGTCCGCACAGACCGTCGCCGAGCAGTCGCGCCTGAAGCTGGTCGAGTTGCGCCTGCGCCAGGGCACCGCCAGTGCCTTCGAACACCTGGACGCCCAGCGCAGCGTGTTCGCCGCGCGCCAGGCCGAGGTCCAGTTGCAACTGGCACAGGCGCAAAACCTGGTCGCGCTCTACAAGTCACTCGGCGGCGGCTGGAAGGACTGACCGACCAGCGGCTGGTTGCCGACGGGCCACGCGCGAGCTGTGGTTGAACCGGCGTCAGAGCGCACGTCGACGGCGGGACGAACCATCGCCCAACCAGACCGCCGTCAGGTCAACTCCTCGTTGCAGTCGCCGGCCCGGCTCCAGGCTCCTGCCTCGTTGGACAAGACCGGTAATGGCGCCTGCCACATCGGCGTGATCAATAATGTCACGCACGACCACCATGCCAACGATCGGAGGGACACCATGCAACGACGTGAACTGCTGCGCCGCGGCGCCACCATCGCCATTCCTGCGTTCAGCGCCATGCCAATGGCATCCTGGGCGCAGGCCGACTATCCGAAGAGTGGCGCGACGATCCGCTACGTGGTGCCGTTTCCGCCCGGCGGGCTGACCGACGTGATGGCGCGTGCAGTCGGCCAGCAACTCGGTGAACGCTGGAAGACGTCGGTGGTGATCGACAACAAGCCGGGCAGCGGTGGCCAGATCGGTGCGGACGTGGTCGCGAAGGCCGCGGGCGATGGCTACACGGTGCTGGCCATCACGTTGACCCACGCCGCCAACGTGACCCTGTTCCCGAAGGCGCCGTTCAGCTTTCAGAAGGACCTCAAGCCGGTCGCCCTGCTGGCGGGCAGCCCGATGCTCATCGTCGTGCCGGCGAACAGCCCGGTGAAGGACCTGCGCGGTCTGGTGGCACAAGCCAAGGCGCGCCCGCTGAATGCGGGCTCGAGCGGAAACGGGACACCGCCACACCTGACCCTGGCCTTGTTCAACCAGATCACCCAGTCCAACATCACGCATGTGCCGTACAAGGGAGGTGCGCCGTCCATCACTGACTTGATCGGCGGCCAGCTCGACGTGATCTTCTCGAACATGCCCGAATCCATCGCGCACGTGAAGGCAGGCAAGTTGCACGCGCTGGCCATCGCAAGCGTGACGCGCCATCCCCTGGTGCCCGACGTGCCGACGACCGCGGAAGCCGGCATCCCGGCGCTGCTGGTGGAAAACTGGACGGCCATGATGGCACCGGCCGCCACACCCGACGCGATCATCGCCAGGCTCGGCGGCGAGGTGGTGAGGATCATGGCAGGCCCGGATCTCGAGGACCGCGCGCGTGCGCAGGGCTTTCGGGTCGATGCGCGCGGCCCCGAGGCCTTCGCGGCGTTCCTCAACGACGAAGTGGCACGCTGGGGCAAGGTCATCAAGGCAGCGGACATCCGCGCCGACTGACCACTTCGCGGGCCTCGCGGACTACAGCACCCGCAGCACCCGCGCCGGCTTGAAACCCAGGTCGGCCGCCTTGCCCTTGCGCGCGCGTGCAGCGAGTGCGTTGTTCAGACTGCGGATTTCGAGCGTTTCCTCGCGCGCCTTGCCGCCGCGCCCGATGCCTTCGATGCGCACGCTGCGCGTGTAGGCGGCGGCACCGGCCAGCGTGTCCTTGGGCTCCAGGTCGATCAGTTTCAAGCCGCGCCCGCCGTTGGCCAGCGCGTTGAGCTGGTCGATCGGGAAGGTGAGGATGCGCCCGCCCACGGACGCACAGGCGACGTGGGTGGCCGCGGGCAGCGGTGCCGCACCACCTGCACCGGCCACCGGCGATGGCGCGTTGAGCGTCTCGTCGTCGCTGCACGTGACGAATGCCTTGCCCGCCTTCAGACGCGAGGCCATGTGCTCCACCGATGCGATGAACCCGTAGCCGCCCGAACTGCTGAGCAGCAGCGTCGCGCCGTTCGGGCCGGCAAAGTAGTGCGCCAGCTCGGTGCCCGGTTCGAGATCGAGCAGCGTCGTCACCGGCTGGCCATCACCGCGCGCCCCGGGCAGGGAGGCGACGGCCACCGAATACACGCGACCCTTGTTGCCGAACACCAGCAGGGTATCGACGGAACGGCATTCGAACGTGCCGTACAGCGCATCGCCGGCCTTGAAGGCAAAGCCGGCCGGATCGTGGCCGTGGCCGCTGCGTGCACGCACCCAACCCTTGGTGCTGACCACCACCGTGACCGGCTCGTCGACCACCTTGACCTCGACCGTCGCGCGCTTTTCGGCCTGGATCAGGGTGCGGCGCTCATCGCCGAAGGTCCTCGCGTCCTGCTCGATCTCGCGCACCATCAGGCGGCGCAAGGCGCTCGGACTGCCCAGGATCTCGTCGAGCCTCTTCTGCTCTTCGCGCAGTTCCTTCAACTCCTGCTCGATCCGGATCGCCTCCAGCCGTGCCAGCTGGCGCAGCCGGATCTCCAGGATGTCCTCGGCCTGGCGCTCGGAGAGCGCGAAGCGCTGCATCAGCGCCTGGCGCGGCTCGTCCGCGGCGCGGATGATCGCGATCACCTCGTCGATGTTGAGCAGTACCAGCTGGCGTCCCTCCAGGATATGGATGCGCTCGAGCACCTTGCCCAGCCGGTGGCGCGAGCGGCGCTCGATCGTCTGCACGCGAAACGCGATCCACTCCTGCAGCATCTCGCGCACCGACTTCTGCCTGGGCCGCCGGTCCAGCCCGATCAGCGTCAGGTTGACTGGCGCCGAGGTCTCCAGGCTGGTGTGCGCGAGCAGGGTGCGGATGAATTCCTGCTGGTCGATGCGGCTCGTCCGGGGCTCGAGCACCAGCCGCACCGCCGCCTCCTTGCTCGACTCGTCGCGCACGCCGTCGAGCACCGCCAGCACGCTCGCCTTGAGCTGGAGCTGCTCCTGCGACAAGGCCTTCTTGCCGGCGCGCAGCTTCGGGTTGGTGAGTTCCTCGATCTCCTCGAGCACGCGCTGCGTGCTGACGTTGGGCGGCAACTCGTTCACCACCAGTTGCCACTGACCGCGCGCGAGTTCCTCCACCGTCCAGCGCGCGCGCACCTTGAGCGAGCCGCGCCCGCTGCGGTAGGCCTCGGCGATCTCCGCCGCGCTGCTGATGATCTGGCCGCCCCCGGGATAGTCCGGCCCGGGCAGCAGCGCAAACAGTTCCTCGTCGGGAAGAGCCGGATTGCGCACCAGCGCCACGCAGGCCGTGGCGACCTCGCGCAGGTTGTGACTCGGAACCTCACTCGCCATGCCGACCGCGATGCCGCTGGCGCCGTTGAGCAGGGCAAACGGCAACCGGGCCGCCAGTTGCGCCGGCTCCTCGGTCGAGCCGTCGTAGTTGGGCACGAAATCGACCGTGCCCTGGTCGATCTCGTCGAGCAGCAGGTTGCTGATCCTGGCCAGCCGGGCCTCGGTGTAGCGCATCGCGGCGGCTCCGTCGCCGTCGCGGCTGCCGAAGTTGCCCTGACCGTCGATCAGCGGATAGCGCTGCGAGAAGTCCTGCGCCATGCGGACCAGCGCATCGTAGGCGGCCTGGTCGCCGTGCGGATGGAAGCGGCCCAGCACGTCACCGACGACACGCGCGGACTTCACCGGCCGCGCGGCGGTGTTGCCGCCAGAGCCGCCATAGCCAAGGCCCATGCGCTGCATCGCGTACAGGATGCGGCGCTGCACGGGCTTTTGCCCGTCGCACACGTCCGGCAAGGCCCGGCCCTTCACCACGCTCAGCGCGTATTCGAGGTAGGCACGCTGCGCGTAACCGGCGAGGTCGAGCGCGTCGTCGTCAGGCCCCGCGGCCGGGACCAGGTCGAGAGTGGTTTGATCGTTCATGTGGTGCAGCAGTCCAGGACCGGACCGGCCGGGTCCTGCGAGGCGCCGAGGCGCTGTCTAACGGGAAGGGACGGAGGCGCTCGTTGCGCCGGTTGGCAGCGGCAGCGAAGGAACCTGCGCCGGCAGGTTGCCCCGGTTGAGCGCACCGCCGAGAATGGCCGGGCGCACGCGTGAATGCGGATAGCGCGACTCGGGTGTCGCCGCGACCAGCGGCGGCGGCGGCGGTGGCGGCTTGAGGCCAGCGTACAGGGCCATCACGTTCTTCACGTAATTCTGGGTTTCCTTGAAATTCGGAATCCGGTTGCCCGCACGCACGACCGCGCCCTCGCCCGCGTTATAGGCGGCCAGTGCGAGTTCGAGCTCGCCCGGGAACATGTTGATCAGGTCGCGCAGGTAGCGCACACCGGCGCGGATGTTGATGCGCGGATCGGTCAGCTTGCGTTCGAGCGGCCCGTGGCGGTCGGTGTCGACGCCGTAGCGGCGCGCGGTATCGGGCATCAACTGCATCAAGCCGATTGCCCCCTTGGGCGAGACGGCGGTGGCGTTGAAGCCCGACTCGGTGGCGATCAGCGCCTGCAGCAGTTCGTAGTCGATGTTGTGGTCGCTCGACGCGTTCTGCAGGATCTCGCGCACCGACTTGTAATTCGGCGAACTGTCGAACAAGGCCAGCAGCCTGGTTGGCGGGACTGGCGGCACCGGCGGCTCCGGCGTCACGGCCGGGGCCGCCACGGCTTGCGCAGGCGGCGGATCGAGTCGAGTGTCGAAGCTCTCGGTGCTGCGGAAAAACAACTCGTAGCGGGCATCGACCTGCTCGCTGGCAAAATGCGCCACGCCCTGGGTATCGACGTAGGCCCAGACGTCGGCCCGGGCCTGCAGCGCGCAGCCGGCCACGAGGCCGGCCGCAAGCCACTGCCAGGTACGCGGCCAGCCCGGCGCCTTGCGCCCGGTGCGGGAACGGCACGCACGGGCCATCAGACGTCCACCTCTACCGCGTCGCCGTGCAATTCCATGAGTTCGCGCCGCGCGGCCGCCTCTCCCTTGCCCATCAGCTTGGTGATCAACTGCTCCGTGGCACGGAAATCGCGCACACCCAGGCGCACCGGCAACAGGCGGCGCGTATCCGGATTGAGCGTGGTATCCCACAGTTGTTCGGCGTTCATCTCTCCCAGGCCCTTGAATCGGCTGATGCTCCAGGCGCTCTCGCGCACACCCTCCTTGCGCAGCTTGTCCAGAATGGCGTTGAGTTCGCCTTCGTCGAGCGCGTACGCCTTGGACGCCGGCTTTCGGCCCCGCGCCGGCGCATCGACGCGAAACAACGGCGGACGCGCCACGAAAACATGTCCATTTTCAACCAGTTTGGGGAAATGGCGAAAGAACAAAGTCAGCAAAAGTACCTGGATGTGCGAGCCATCGACGTCGGCGTCGCTCAGGATGCAGACCTTGCCGTAGCGCAGCCCGGACAGGTCCGGGTCGTCGTCGGGTCCGTGCGGATCGACCCCGATGGCCACCGCGATGTCGTGCACCTCGGTATTGGCGAACAGGCGATCGCGCTCGACCTCCCAGGTATTGAGCACCTTGCCGCGCAGCGGCAGCACCGCCTGCAACTCCTTGTCGCGCCCCATCTTCGCGCTCCCACCGGCCGAATCCCCCTCGACCAGGAACACCTCGTTGTGCGCCAGGTCACGGCTTTCGCAGTCGGTCAGCTTGCCTGGCAATACCGCAACACCGGAACCCTTGCGCTTTTCGACCTTCTGTCCGGCCTTCTGGCGCGCCTGGGCGGCCTTGATCGCCAGTTCGGCGAGTCGGCGGCCGTACTCCACGTGCTGGTTGAGCCACAACTCCAGCGCCGGACGCACGAACCCCGAGACCAGGCGTACCGCGTCGCGCGAGTTGAGCCGCTCCTTGATCTGACCCTGGAACTGCGGATCGAGCACCTTGGCCGACAGCACGTAGCTCGCGCGGGCGAACACGTCTTCGGGCAGCAGCTTCACGCCCTTGGGCAACAGGGCATGCAACTCGATGAACCCCTTCACCGCCGCGAACAGGCCCTCGCGCAACCCGCTGTCGTGGGTTCCACCGGCGCTGGTGGGAATCAGGTTGACATAGCTCTCGCGCAGCGCCGCCCCGTCTTCGGTGAAGGCCACGCACCATTGGGCGCCCTCGCCTTCGGCGAAGCTCTCGTGCGCCGCATCGGCGAAGCACTCGCCCTCGAACAGGGGAATCACCGGGTCCGCGGGCAGCGACTGCTGCAGGTAGTCGCGCAAGCCACCCTTGTACAGCCAGGTCTGCGTTTCGCGGGTCTTCTCGTGCGTCAGCGTGACGGTCACGCCGGGCATGAGCACCGCCTTGCTGCGCAGCAGGTGCTGCAGTTCGGCCATCGGCACGGTGCTGGTCTCGAAATATCTGGCATCGGGCCAGACCCGCACCGCCGTCCCGGTACGGCGCTCGCCTTCCCCGGCCGGGCGCAACTGCAGCGGTTCGACCACTTCGCCGCCGGCAAACGCCATCTGCGCGACCTTGCCTTCCCGGCAGGAAGTGACCTCCAGCCGCCTGGCCAACGCGTTCGTGACGCTCACCCCCACACCATGCAGGCCGCCCGAGAAGCTGTACGCACCGCCCTTGCCCTTGTCGAACTTGCCCCCGGCGTGCAGGCGGGTGAACACCAGTTCCATCACCGGGGCGCCCTCCTGCGGATGGATGCCGAACGGGATGCCGCGCCCGTCGTCCTCGATGCTCACCGAGTGGTCTGCATGCAGGGTGACGCGGATCCGCTTGCCGTGCCCGGCGAGCGCCTCGTCCGCGGAGTTGTCCAGCACCTCCTGCAGCACATGCAACGGGTTGTCGGTGCGCGTGTACATGCCGGGGCGTTGCCGCACCGGCTCCAGGCCCTTGAGGACCCGGATCGATCGCTCGGAATAGTCGCCGCCCGTACGGCCTTCGGTATTGCTTGCCATTGGTTGGCATTGTAAGCCGGCACTCGTCAGAAGCTGGATGCAAACACAGGTACGACGGCGAACGCGCACGGTGCGGCGGCAGGCTTGGCTACAGTAGCACCATGATGGAACACCTGGCCGCCGCGCCCTCGGACTGGATCGTGCGCTGGACGCACTTGTTGCCGGCGCAAGGCAGCGTGCTCGACGTGGCCTGCGGAACAGGTCGGCACGTGCGCTGGTTTGCCGCCCGCGGCCATCCGGTGCTGGGCATCGATCGCGCGCAGGTGGCACTGGATGCGTGGGCCGACCTGCGCCGCCCGGGCAGCGGGCAGCGCGCGCGCAGCATCTGCGCGGACATCGAGGGCGACCCCTGGCCCTGCGCGCACGGCGGCGTCCCACAGACCTTCGACGCCGTGATCGTGACGAACTACTTGTGGCGCCCCTTGCTGCCGACACTGATGCGCAGCGTGGCTGCGGGCGGCGTGCTGTTGTACGAGACTTTCGCGCTCGGCCAGGGCACGCTGGGCAAGCCGTCACGCCCCGAGTTCCTGCTGCAGCGCGGCGAGCTGCTGCAGGCCTGCCAGGGGCTGCGCGTGGTGGCCTACGAAGACGGCGTCTGCACCGCTCCCACGCGCTTCGTACAACGCATCTGCGCAGTACGCGAGCGCGCGCCGGACGGCGCGCTCGCGGGCGACAGCGGCATGCCACGGCACTACCCCTTGTAACCACTGCCGCCGGCTAGCCCCGGGTGGCGTCTGGGTAGAATGACGCGACTTTCCCGTCCCAGCCCCCACCCATGACACCAATTACCGGCAGCATCGTGGCCATCGTGACCCCGATGCACGACGATGGCAGCGTCGACTACGCGACGCTGCGCAGGCTGATCGAGTGGCACATCGAGCAGGGAACGGATTGCATCGGCGTCGTCGGCACCACCGGCGAATCGCCCACGGTGGACGTGCAGGAACACTGCGAGATCATCCGCGTGGCGGTCGAGCAGGCGCGCGCACGGGTGCCGGTGATGGCAGGCTGCGGCGCCAACTCGACGCAGGAGGCGATCGAACTGGCGCGCTATGCCAAGGAGGTCGGTGCCGACTGCCACCTGCAGGTCGTCCCGTATTACAACAAGCCTTCGCAGACCGGCCTGTACCAGCATTTCAAGGCAATCGCTGAGGCGGTCGACCTGCCGATGGTGCTCTACAACGTGCCCGGCCGCAGCGTGGCCGACCTCGCGCACGACACCGTGCTGCGCCTGGCGCAGGTTCCGGGCATCATCGGCATCAAGGATGCCACCGGCAACCTGGAGCGTGGCCAGTGGCTGCTGCGTGACGTCCCCAAGGGTTTTGCCGTCTACTCCGGCGATGACCCGACCGCCGTGGCGCTGATGCTGTGCGGTGGCCAGGGCAACGTCAGCGTCACCGCGAACATCGCGCCGCGACTGATGCACGAACTGTGCGTGGCCGCCATCGCCGGCAATGCCGGGCGTGCAATGGAGATACAGCGACGCCTGATGCCGGTGCACAAGCAGCTGTTCGTGCAGGCCAACCCGATTCCGCTGAAATGGGCCATGCAGCGCATGGGCCTGTGCGGCGGTGCGATGCGCCTGCCCATGACCCCACTGGAGCCGCAGTTCCAGCCCTTGGTGGAAGACGCCTTGCGCAGCAGCGGCCTGATCTGAGCCAGTGATGCTGCGCAGCGCAGGCTCCAACGCTTGATTTCCCGAAGGACAACCTGGTGAACCTCACTTCGCGACTGACCGTGCTCGGCCTGTGCCTGGCGCTGGGCGCCTGTTCGGTGCTGGAATCGGACAAGATCGACTACAAGAGTGCCAGCTCGGCGCCGTCGTTGGCCGTTCCGCCTGACCTGACTCAACTGGCGCGCGACAACCGCTACGCGATTCCCGGCGGCGCAGTCACCGCGTCGGCCTACCAGCAGGGACAGGCCGGCCCCTCGATGCCGGTGGCCGTGGCGACGATCGCCGACGTGCGCATCGAGCGCTCGGGCAACCAGCGCTGGCTGGTGGTCAAGCGCCCGCCCGAAGTGTTGTGGGACCCGGTGAAGGACTTCTGGCAGGAGCACGGCTTCCTGCTCTCGATGGAGCAGAAGGACCTGGGCATCATGGAGACCGACTGGGCGGAAAACCGCGCCAAGATCCCGCAGGACCTGATCCGGCAATCGCTGGGCAAGTTGTTCGACTCCCTGTATTCGACCGCCGAGCGTGACCGCTTCCGCACCCGGCTCGAACGCAATGCAGCCGGCGAGACCGAGATCTACATCAGCCACCGGGGCATGGTCGAGGTTTACACGTCCAAGAACGCGGCCGCCGCAACCGGCGATGGATCCACCGTCTGGCAGCCGACCCCGCCGAATCCGGAACTCGAGGCCGAGTTCCTGCGCCGTCTGATGGTCAAGCTGGGCGTGTCCGAGGAGCAGGCCAAGGCGGCGAGCAGCGCCGGCGCAGAACCGCCGAGTGCCCGTGTGACGCAACTCAACGGCCAGCCCGTGGTGCAGATCGATGACGGGTTCGACCGCGCCTGGCGCAGGGTCGGCCTGTCACTGGACCGCACCGGATTCACGGTGGAGGATCGCGACCGCAGCCAGGGCGTGTATTTCGTGCGCTACGTGGAACCCAGTCCGGACCGCCAGGAGCCGGGTTTCCTCGGACGCCTGTTCGGCAGCAGCGCGAAGTCCAACCCGCCGATCAAGTACCGCATCGTCGTGCGCTCGGCAGGCAACGCCAGCACGGTGTCCGTGCTCAACGCGGCCGGCGCGCCCGAGACCTCGGCCAATGCACAGCGCATCGTGAAGGTGATCGCCGACGACCTGAAGTAGCCGCGCGATGTTGCGTTTTCGCAGCCTGGGCAGCGGCAGCTCGGGCAACGCAACCATCGTGGAAGCTCGCAGCGCGGGGACCGTCACGCGCCTGCTGGTCGATTGCGGCCTGGGCATGCGCCAGCTCGAGCAGCGCCTGGCCATGGCCGGACTGGCGTTCACCGACATCGATGCCGTGTTCGTGACGCATGAACACAGCGACCATCTCGGCTGCGCCCGCGTGCTGGCATTGCGCCACCGCATTGCACTATGGATGAGTCGCGGAACCCGCGCCAGCGTACAAGAAGCAGATGTCGATCCCCTGCTCCACTTCGCCAGCGACGGCGTACCGTTCAGTGTGGGCGAACTGCAGTTGACGCCATTCGCCGTACCGCACGACGCGCGCGAACCGCTGCAACTGCGCTGCTCGGACGGCAATGCCAGCTTGGGCATCCTGACCGACCTGGGCCACGGGACCGCGCACGTCCTGAACCACCTGTCGGACTGCCAGGCCTTGCTGCTCGAATGCAACCACGATCCCGGGATGCTGGCCGATTCGCGCTACCCCACGTTCCTGAAACAGCGTGTCGGTGGCAGCCACGGCCACCTGTCCAATGCCCGCTCAGCCGCGATTGCGCAGGCGCTGAACCACACAGGCCTGTCCACGGTCGTGGCGGCCCACCTGAGCCGGGAGAACAACCGACCCGCGCTCGCGCGTGCGAGCCTGGCCGCGGCACTGGGCCGCGGGCCCGAGGACATCGGGGTGGCCGATCCGGTCACGGGAACCGATTGGCTGGTGGTTTGAACCGCCACCTGTTTGAACGGCCACAAAAAAGCCGCCCGAAGGCGGCCTTTGCACACAGGGAAACCCCTGACAAGCGCGATCAGCTCGAGGCGCCAGACGCAGCAGGCGCGGCAGCAGGAGCGGCACCAGACGCAGCGTCGGCAGGCGCGGAAGCAGCCGGCGCGGGCGCCGGAGCGGGGGCGGGAGCAGCAGCCGGAGCGGGTGCGGGTGCGGGAGCTTCCTCTTTCTTGCCGCAGGCGGCGAGAGCGACGGCGGCGAGCAGGGTTGCCAGGACAAGGGACTTCTTCATGATGTGAACGACCTGAAATGACGGTGAACGGTTGAGGGAATGTCGGCATCGGAACACAGGCCGCGCCGCCAGGCCGGGCCGAACGGCCCAGTTGCCGGGCGCGATTGTAGGCACAAATTGCCAAATATTCAGGGTAAACCCTGAATAAGTGCAAAAGTACTACAGGCCCAGGGTGCTGGCGGGAAAGCCGGGGCTGCTCCGCTGCAGGACTTCATCGAGCAATTCACGCACCCGGGCGACGCGCTCGGGCTCCGCGCCTTGCACGCCCGCGCTGCGCACCGGGTCGAGCAACTGCATCGTCCAGCGCGGGCTCCACAGCACACAAGGAAACCCGGCGGCGTCGATGCTCCGGCAGACCCGCGCTTCGACGATGTGTGCCCAGGTGCGCCGCCACTGGACGAAGCGCGCGTGCTGGCGCAGCAGTGTGTCGAAGCTCCTGGCCACGATGGTGAAGCTGCGCCCGGCGCGAGACCATGCGTGCAGGCTGTCGACCAGCGCGCGCTCGTGCAGGGGCCAGGCCGCGAAGTCGGCATCGCACAGGACCAGCGCCGGCCAGTCCCCGGCGACGGCCGCAACCAGCGCCGCGCGGACCCGCTGCGCGAATGCCTCGCGGCCTGCAAAGCGACCCGCGTGCAAGGCCGCAAGACCGGCATGGTCTTCAGGCAGCATGCAGCCACCCCGCCTGCAGCCAGACCTGCAGCAGTTCGCGCGCCGCCGCGCTGGCCGCCGCGACCCGCCCGGCATCGAGTTCCCGTGTGTCGGCCAGGTAGCGCATCAAGCGCGCATCGGCGCCGCTCGCGCGGTAACTGTCGCCATTGATGAACACGTGTCGCCGGTCGTACAGCATGCGGCTGCGGCGGTCCAACCGCAGCGCGCCGGCAAGCCGGGCACGCTCGTGCGCGTCGAACCACACCCAGGGCTTTGGCTCGCTCAGGTGCTCCCCCAGGCTGCGCGCCAGCGCGCCTGGGTCGCGCAGCGCGCGCGCGACGGCCGTGTCGGCAAATCGCAGCAACTCGGCGGGAATCGCGGCCGGATGCGCGGTGGCGGGCTGCTGCGCATCACGGTACAGGTTCGGTCGCTGCTCCTGCGGCAGATCCTGTGCCAGCCGTTGCAGCAACTCGGCCGCCAGGTCGCCAGCCGCCGGCGACCTGAAACCGATCGACCAGGTCATGCAGGCGTCGAGCGCCACCCCGTCATGGGCGTAACGCGGCGGCAGGTAGAGCATGTCCCCGGGCTCGAGGTCGAAGCTCGCCTCGGGCTCGAACTGGCGCAGGATCTTCAGCGGCAGGTCGTCGCGCAGGCGCAGATCCTGCTGGCGGCCGATGCGCCAGCGCCTGCGACCATGCGCCTGCAGCAGGAACACATCGTAGCTGTCGAAATGCGGCCCCACGCCCCCACCCGGCGATGCGTAGCTGATCATCACGTCGTCGAGTCGTGCATCGGGGACGAAACGGAATTGCTGCATCAGGCGGTGCACTGGTTCGGCCAGCAGGTCGACGCCCTGCACCAGCAAGGTCCAGCGTGGCAACGCGAGCGGCGGCAGCGAGCGCCGGGCAAACGGACCGTGGCGCAACTCCCAGGAGCGGCCATCGGTGTCGCCGCCGATCACCAGGCGCGACTGCACGTCGCGCCGTGCCGCCAGCGCGAACAGGGCCGATCGATCGAGCGCGGGCCGAAAACCCGCAATCGCCTGGCGGACCAGCAGCGGCCGGCGCTGCCAATGGCGGCGCATGAACGTGTGCGCGCTCAGGCCACCGAGCAAGGGCAGGGGTTCAAGCAGATTCATGGGCTCCGATGTTGCCATGCAAACCGGCGCCATGGCGTACCGGCCGCTCACAGATGCGCGGTGGGACGCTGGCGATCACCTGCACCGCAGGCGCTGGCCCCGCAGGATCAGGCGTCGAACTGCGACAATCCGCGCATGGAAATCACACGACAATGCGTGGTCGGGCTGACCTGGACGCTGAAGGACACGCTGGGTGAGGAACTCGACGTGCTGGAGGAGGCAGTCGAATTCCTGGTCGGTGGCGACGACCTGTTCACCCGGATCGAGGATGCCCTGCAGGGCCACGAAGCCGGCGAGCGGCTGCAACTGCAACTCGAACCGGAGGAGGCGTTCGGCGACTTCGAAGACCGGCTTACTCACGATGCCTTCGCCGGCGAGCGCCCATTGGGTGAGGACATCGCCGGCGTCGGCGTCGAGCCCGCCCGACACCATGGCGGAGACCGCGCGGCCGCCGCGCTGCAAAGTCCAGCGAAACTGGCGCGAGCCG
>JBDHRZ010000018.1:0-16542 GCA_039807845.1 Rhodoferax sp. | reverse complement strand
GTTGCTGGTAGGCCCCGAGATAGGCCTCGGGGAACGGGAAATCAGGGGTCTCCGGTTCCTCCATCGCAGCCAGCATCACCTGCCGGAACCGCTGCGTGGCCGACCCGGAGACGAGCAGCACCTGCCACGGTTGCGCATTGCACCAGGAGGCGGTGCGCTGCGCGAGCGCGAGGATCCGCTCGATGGTGGGACGCGGTACGGGCTCGGGCCGGAATCCCCGGCAACTGTAGCGTCGCTCGAGCAATTGCTCGAGCGTGTCGATGGATCGATCGGTCTGCATGGATGTCACTGCGTGGTCTTTCTCGCGGGGGACCTGGCGACGCCAGGCCTGGGGGCGCTCAGAATCGCGCGCGATATGGCAACGCGCCGAACGGCAATCGATAGAACCCGGCCGGCGCGGCACAGACGTCAGGGATGGCGCGGATCACCACTGCCCCGGTCATGTCCATCGTCGGGCGCGAGGGCGGTGCCGCCGGGTCAGGATCGCTGACGGACAAACGCATCTCCAGGTTCGGACGCCCCTTCGCGGTGATCTTCCAGTGCGCACCGTCGCCGTGGCCGTGCAACTGCGGGGCGACCGTCCACAGCACGGAGTGCGTCATGGTGACGCCATTGCCGAAACGGCCGTTCCAGCGCCATTCGGTGCCGGCCACATGACCCTTGTGCACCATGCCCGCGCCCAGCCGGATGTCGTCTGTCGCCAGCGTCATGCGGTGGTCCGGCTCGACCGCGTCCACCCGGGTCGCCATCGCCTCGGCCAGGTAGGCAAAGGTCTCCGCATACAGGTTCGTGTAGAGCGTGGCGAGCGGCCCCTGCGCGATGTCGGACACCGCAGGATCGGCGTCGAAGCCGAGCGTCTGGAACAGGAAGTCGGCCGCCGGGATCAGCGAGCAGTCCACCACCTCCAGGCATTCGATGTGCTCGAGCTGCGCCATCGTGCTGGTCATCGCCAGCGCCAGCCGTTCGGCGACCACGCCCGGATTGACGCCGATGCCGGCCAGGGTCGCGTTGCCCGCGAGTGCGGCGGCGCGCAGCGCAGCAGCATAGGCCTCGCCGTGGATCTCCGGCATGTAGTAACCGTTCACCGATATCACGTTCTTGCCCGCGGCGCGCAGCCGCTGCACGGCGTCGTTCTGCTGCGCGTAGGGTACGGAAATGCGCGAGGTGTGGATCACCACGTCGGCATCGAGCGCCAGGATGTCCTCGATCCGGTTGGTCGCCTTGACCCCGGTCGGGGCGCGCTTGGCGATCGTGCCCGCATCCACCCCCTGCTTGTCGCTACCGTAGGTGAACAGGCCGACCAGTTCCAGGTCCGGATGGTCGATGATGCGCCGCAGCGTGGTGCGACCGACCGAGCCGGTGGCCCATTGCACCACCTTGTACTTTCTCGACATGACGTCCTCCAGATCGCAGTTCTGATGATCACTGGCGCCTGGCCATTATGGACGGCGCTGAACCGTGCACCGACGAGCTTGCACCGGCGCTCGCGGCGCGCCGGCCAAACACTGGCACGCCCGTCACCCGCCACCCCACGCCTGCCTGGCGCCAGCGCACGCGCCGCCACCTGCCACCCCTCGCCTGCCCGGCACCAGCGCCCCTGCCGCAAGTGCACGCATCACACACGATGCGGAGATGCGCGCGCAGCGCGATCCTTCACGCCGCAGGCGCGGCAACCCCGACCCGACCCAGCAGCGCGCGCGCGCAATGCTCGTCGGTGATCAGCGTGGTCGGCGCGACCAGCCGCAGCGCGCCCAGCAGCGCCTCGACCTTGTGCGCGCCGCCCGAGGCCAGGATGCGCTGCGGCACGGCGCGCAGCGTCTCTACCGGCACCGACATCACGCGGTGCTGGATCGGATCCTCGATCAGCCGGCCGTCGCGGTCGAAGTAGTGGAACAACAGGTCGCCAACCGCGCCCATGGCCACGAAACGCCGACGCATCTCCTCCGGCAACACGCCATAGCGATAGGCCGTGCCCCCGGAAGTGACGTCGCCCACGCTCAGCAGCACCGCATCGAGCGTCTTCGCGTTCTCGAACACCTCGGCCAGCCCGCACCGGTCGATCAGGGTCTGGCGCGTGAGCGCGGAATCGACCACCGCCGGCGCGGTCATCAGGTAGCACTCGGCCTGGAAGAGGGTGGAGAAACGCCACGCGAACTCCGGCGGATTGAAGCGGCGCACCTTGGTGATGCCACCCAGCAGCGACACGACACTGAGGTCGGGCACCGGCGCATCCGACATGAAGCGCAGCGATTCGTACAGGGTGCGCCCCCAGCCCAGCCCGATGCGCATGCCGGGCCGCAGCATGCCCGAGGTGTACTGGCCGGTGGCCGCGGCCACGGTGACGGTGGCGTCCGCGGCTGGATCGGACGAGGGCGCCACCACCGCGTCGCGCAGCCCGAAGGCGGTCTGCAGCGTGCGTTCGAGCGCGATGCACTCCGGAATCCCCTGCGCGATGCTGAAGCGGATCTCGTTGCGCTCGCGCAGGTCGGCCAGCAGCCGGATCACGGTCACGCGCCCGATGCCAAGCTGGCTGGCGATCTCGCTTTGCGTCATCTCCTCGACGTAGTACATCCAGGCGACGCGCAGCCGCATGCGCCGGTTGCGCTGGTTCGGGTTCGGGCCGCCCTGGCTCGGCGCCGGATCATCGGCGCCACTCAGGGGCGGCTCACGCCGGCTGGTGTTCTTCGTATGTCTGGGCATGGGCAGATTGCCGACCATGCTACCGCAGCCGGCGCACGACTCCGATACTCCCCGGGCCTGTGTCGACAGGAGCCGCACCAGAGCAACACAGACGCATGAGGAAACGCAGGGTCGCTCCCATGTTTCCTCGCACCCCCCTATGGGGCCTGACAAGGCCGGGACGGGACTCTCTCCCGCACAATCGTCATTCCACAACGCCGCAGCAACGCATGAAGATCCGCTCCATCCACGCCTTCGCGATCGCCAGCGACCTGGTCGGCGGGCCGGCCCGCACCCCCGAGCGCCGGCCGGCCTGGACCGCGCACGCCGAGGTAGCCAGCCCGATGTCGCACTTCCCGCGCTTCAAGCGCCTGCGCAGCAGCTGGCGGCCGCGCTGGCCTTCGGTGGCCTGCCTGGTGCAGGCGCAGGACGGCAACTGGGGCCTGGGCATGACACGCTACGGCACGCCGGTGATCGCCATCATCAACGAGCACCTGGCGCCGCTGCTGGCGGGCGAGGACGGCGCCGACACGCAGCACCTGTGGCAGCTCATGCGCGGCATGGTCTCGCCCTACGACGGCGGCCTGGCCGGCTACGCGATCAGCGCGATCGACCTGGCGCTGTGGGACCTCAAGGGCAAGTGGCTGCGCCAGCCGGTGTACCAGTTGCTGGGCGGTGCGGCGCGCACGCACATCGACTGCTATGCCACCGGCAACGACACCGACTGGGCGCTCGAGCTGGGTTTTGCGGCGGTCAAGATCGCCTGCCCATTCGGCCCGGCAGACGGTGCGCGCGGCATGGACGACAACGAGGAACTCGTCGCCCGCACGCGCGCGCGACTCGGCCCCGCGCGCGACCTGATGGTCGACTGCTGGATGGCGTTCGACATCGACTACGCGGTCGCGTTCGCCGAGCGCATGCAGCGCCACCGGCTGCGCTGGATCGAGGACTGCCTGCCACCCGACGACCTGGACGGCGTGCACGCCTTGCGCAAACGCCTGCGGGGCCACGGGCTGGCCGGCGGCGAGCACTGGTATACGCCGGCGCCCTTTGCCAGCGCGGCGGCGCGGCGCAGTCTGGACGTGTTCCAGCCCGACATCGGCTGGGCCTGCGGCCTCACCGGCTGCCTGGAGATCGCCCGGCTGGCCCGCACGGCGCAGATTCCGGTCATGCTGCACGCGGGCATGAACACGGCGTACGGTCAACACTTCACGCTGGCCGTGCCCGACGCGACCCTGGGCGAATACTTTCTGGGTTCGGCACCGGGCGTGCCACTGGAGGAACTGCGCCTGACCCCCGGCACCGCGGTGCCCCACGAGGGTCGGCTGACGCCCTCGGACGAGCCCGGCTTCGGGCTGGGCCTGACGCTGGAGCAGGCGCACGCGCTGGCGCTCTGAGCGCTTGCGCGCGGCATGGCACGAACGACGGTTCTCGGCGCGACAGGACCGTCGCGCCAGGCGGGACCGCCTTCGATCGCGTCGCCGGTTGCTCAGCCGGCGCGGTGTGCCTCGATGTACGTCCAATCGGGCTCGCCGCCCAGCCCTGGCGCGTCCGGCACCGCGACCACGCCGTCGGCGCCGACGCGCAGGTAGTCGCCCGCGCGCAGGCCATAGTGATAGGGTGTCTGCGGCACCAGCACCTCGATCATCTCGACGTCGGTGGCACCGCACAGCAGGTGCAGGTTGGCCAGGTTCATGAGCGCGCTGGCGCCGTGGTGCGAGGCCACCGGCACGTGGTGGCGGCGGCACACCTCGATCGCCTGCAGGCAGCCGGTGATGCCACCCTTCCAGTAGACGTCGCACAGCACCGCGCCGTAGGCCGAGGCGGCGAGCGCGTTGTCGAGCGCACCGTGCAAGCCCGGCAGCGTCTCGCCGCCGATCACCGGGATCTGCAGCGCCTCGCGCAGCCGGCGATAGCCGGCCCAGTCCTGCTGCGGCAGCGGCTCTTCGTACCAGTGGTAGTGCAGTTCCTGCAGCGCCCGGCCGACGAGCAGCGCGTCGGCCTGCGTGTAGCGCTTGGCCGCATCGAGCATCAGGCGCACCGATGGCCCGGCCGCCTCGCGCAAGGCGCGCGCGAGTTCGATGTCGCGCCGGGCGTCGTAGAACGGGTGCACCTTGTAGGCGGTGAACCCGAGCGCATGCGCAGCCAGCAGGTCGTCGACATAAGCCTGCACCGACTCATGATGGCTGGAACTGGCGTAGGCCTGCATCGTCTGGCGCCGGTTGCCGAGCAGGCTCGCCACGGGCAATCCCTGCAGCCTGCCGGCCAGATCCCACAGGGCCACGTCCAGCGCGCTGATGGCAAAGACGCTCACGTAGCCACTGGGTTCGAGCGCGGCCAGCGCCGGCCACACTGCAGCCGGATCGCGCGCGTCGCGGCCGACTGCGGCACTCGCGAGCGAGGCCTCGATCTGGTTGGCGATCACCAGCCCGGACTGGCCGCCATGCGCGCGCGCAAGCGAATAGCCCTGGGTACCATCGTCCGCCTCGACCAGCGTGAGCACCAACGCCAGGGACCCGGCGAAGGTGCCGGCATGGATCGGCACCATCGGCTGCGTGAACGCGACCGTGCGCACGGAGCGAACATGCGCGCAAGCCACTACGGAACAGCCGGGGTGGGAGCGTGGTGCCAGCGCGCAGTCTTGCACCGGCCTGCCGCGCTCAATCGACCTTGACCTTGAGCCGCACCGCCAGGTCCGTCCACAGCTTGAGGTCCTGCGCGATCACCTCGGCGAACTCGGCCGGCGTACTGCCCACGACGTCCTGTGCGGCGGTGGCCAACTGCTGGCGCACGGCCGGATCGGCGAGCACCTTCACCAGTTCGCCGTGCAGGCGCTCGATCACCGGCACGGGCGTCCCGCTGGGCGCCAGCAGCCCATACCAGGCATCGAGCGCGAACCCCGGGTTCATCGCCTCGTTCATCGTCGGCACGTCGGGCAGTTGTGCGCTGCGTTTCGCGCTCGTGACACCGAGCGCGCGCAGCTTGCCCGCCCGAACCTGCGGCAGTGCGATCTGCAGTGCCGGGAACGCCAGCTGGGTCTGGTTCGTCATCACCGAGGTGACCTGCTCGGCCGCGCTCTTGTAGGGCACGTGCACGATATCCAGGTTGCCGCCGGCAGACTTGAGCAGTTCGCCCGAATAGTGGCCGATGCCGCCGTTGCCGCCGGAGGCATAGCTCAGGCTGCCCGGCCTGGCCTTGGCCATGGCGACCAGATCCGCCACGGTCTTTGCCGGTGAATCCGCCGGCACCACCAGCAGCGCCGGCACCCGCGACACGAGCGAGATTGGCGCGAAGTCCTTGATCGCGTCGTACTTGACGTTGCTGATGCCCGGATTGCCGACGAGTTGCGTCGCATTGAACAGCAGCGTGTAGCCGTCCTTGGGCGCGCGCGCGACGAACTCGGTGCCGATGTTGCCGCCGGCGCCGCCCCGGTTGTCGATCACGATCGGCTGGCCCAGGCCGGTGGCCATGCGCGAGATGACCAGGCGCGCAATCCCGTCCACCCCCGAGCCGGCCGGGTACGGGACCACGACGTGGATCGGACTGCTCGGGTAGCTCTGCGCGTGCAGCATCGGGATGGCCAGGGCCAGCACTGCCGCAGCCAACAAGCGGCGCGTGAGGCGAACGGGGTCGGAGGTCATGGTGGACTCGCTTTCAGGTCGTGCGTCGATGACCGGTCCATGGTAGAGACAAGCGATGCGACATGGGCTATTCTGTCGGACGCAATTTTCAGAGAATGCAATTGTTGAACCGCTCTCCGCTGGTACGAGCCCAACTCACCCGCTCCCTCCACCGCGCAACTGGCCTGCTGCGGCTGCTGGCCAGCCACACGCGTGTCGGCTGGCGCCTGAGCGACCTGGCGAGCCACAGCGGCCTGGATCCGGCCACCACGCACCGGCTGCTGCGCGGCCTCATCGATGCCGGGCTGGCATGCCGCGTACCGGACTCGCGCCACTACACACTGGGCCACCTGACATTCGAACTCGGTCTGGCGGCGGCGCCCTATTTCGACCTGGACCGCCTCACGGACGATCGCCTGGCCGCGCTGGCGCGGGAACTGCATGGCACCATCTACCTGAAGTTGCGCAGCGGCGTCGAGTCGGTCTGCGTCGCACGCCACGACGGCGTCGGCCCGGTCGCCGCGCTCATGCTCGACGTGGGCGGCCGGCGCCCCTTGTGCCTGACCGCCGGTGGGGTGGCAATACTGATCCATCTGTCGAGCGACGAGCAGGCCGCAATCGAAGCCGACAACCGGAGCACACTGCTGCGTCAGGGCGCACAGCGCTGGTCTGCCGCGCACGGTATGCTGGCGCGTTCGCGCGCGCTGGGGTATGCCGCCAATCTGGGGGATCTCGCCCAAGGCATCTGCGCCATCGGCGTGCCGGTGATGGCGCGCAACACAGACCCAGTGGCCTCGCTCACACTCGCACGCGCCGACACAGCACTGGCGCAGCCGCAGGCCGATGCGCTGGCACGGCGGTTGCACGAACAAGCGGCAGAGATCGCGTCGCTGCTCCCGTCGCTGCGCCTGTGAGCGTCCCCCGAGGCCTGTCTTTGCGAGCGCCCCGAAGAGATGCGAAAAAGCCTGGAAGTGGCCCCGCGTTTCCTCCTGCGCCCAGCGCCAATCCATTGCCGCAGGTAGGTGCCGCAACGGGTCATTCCCGCATAGACTTGGAGCCACCACTTCGCCCGACACCGACTCCAACGCACTCAACCGCGACGATGAACACTGCATCCCCCCCACCCGAACTGATCGAGGAGCGCCGCGGCGACGTGCTGTGGCTGACCATCAACCGCGAGGAGCGGCGCAATGCGATCAGCCCGGGCGTGATCCAGGGCATGGGTGCCGCAATGGCGCGCGCCAACGCGGACCGCTCGATGCGCGCGATCGTGATCACGGGCGCAGGCGAGCGTGCCTTCTGCGCCGGTGCGGATCTCGCCACCGGCACTTCGTTCAAGTTCGACTATTCGCAGCCGCGCGCCGCGCTGGCCGACCTGCTGCGCCAGGCACGCCAGAGCGCGGTGCCGCTGATCGCGCGCGTCAACGGCGCCTGCATGGCCGGCGGCATGGGCCTGATGGCGATGTGCCACCTGGCGGTGGCCAGCCCGAAGGCGATCTTCGGCCTGCCGGAGGTGAAGATCGGCCTGTTCCCGGCGCAGGTGATGAGTGTGCTGGGGGCCCTGCTGCCACGCCGCGTGCTCAACGAGATGTGCATCACCGGCGAGCCGATCACCGCCGCGCAGGCGCTCGAATACGGCTTGGTGAACCACGTGCGCGAAGACCTGGATGCGGGCGTCGACTGGCTGCTCGGCCGCGTGCTGGACAAGTCGCCCTCAGCGATCCGGCGCGGCCTCTACACCATGACGGCGATCGAGAAGATGGCGTTCGAGGAGTCGATGGCGTTCACCGAGAGCCAGATCGGCCTGTTCGCGCTCACCGAGGATGCGACCGAGGGCCAGCTCTCGTTTCGCGAGAAGCGCAAACCCAACTGGAGCGGCAAATGAAGCAGGAAACGATCCGCATCGGTGGTGCCTCGGGCTTCTGGGGCGACAGCAGCCTGGGCGCACCGCAACTGGTCGCCTCCGGGCAGATCGACTATCTGGTGTTCGACTACCTGGCCGAACTGACGATGTCGATCCTGGCCGGCGCCCGGCTCAAGAAACCCGAACTGGGCTACGCCACCGACTTCGTCACGGTGGCGATGAAGGCGGTGCTGAAGGACGTGATCGCCCGCGGCATCCGCGTGGTGAGCAACGCCGGCGGCGTGAACCCGCAGGGCTGCGCGGCGGCATTGGCAGCGCTGGCGCAGGAACAGGGCGTGCAGTTGAAGATCGCGGTGGTCGGTGGCGACGACGTGATGCCGCTGATTCCCGCGCTGCGCGAAGGCAGCGATCCGGTGCGCGAACTGCAAAGCGGCGCGCCGCTGCCGCGCCAGTTGCTCACCGCCAACGCCTATCTCGGTTCCGAGCCGATCAAGGCCGCGCTCGACGCCGGCGCGCAGGTGGTCATCACCGGGCGCTGTGTCGATTCCGCGGTGACGCTGGGCGTGTTGCGCCACGCCTTCGGCTGGAGCGCCACGGACTACGACCGGCTGGCGGCGGGCAGCCTGGTGGGCCACATCCTCGAATGCGGCTGTCAGGCCACGGGCGGGCTGTTCACCGACTGGGACACCGTGCCCGACTGGCCGCACATCGGCTACCCGATCGCCGAATGCCGCCCCGACGGCAGCTTCGTGTGCACCAAGCCCGAAGGCACCGGTGGTCTGGTCGTCCCGGCGGTGGTCTCGGAGCAGATGCTCTACGAGATCGGCGACCCGGCCGCCTACCTGCTGCCCGACGTGGTGTGCGACTTCACCCAGGTCACGATGCGCCAGCTGGGGCCGAACCGGGTCGAGGTGCACGGCGCGCGCGGGCGTGCGCCGACCGACACCTACAAGGTGAGCGCCACCTACATGGACGGTTTCAAGATCGCGACGCAACTCACCATCGTCGGGCACGATGCCGTGGCCAAGGCGCAGCGCACCGGGGAAGCGATCGTGCAGCGCACCAGCGAGATGCTCGAACGCGCCGCCCTGGGCCCGTACAGCGCGACCCACATCGAGGTGCTGGGCGCGGAGTCGTGCTATGGGCCGCACGCCCGCGCGCAAGGCACGCGCGAGGCGATCCTGCGCCTGTCGGCCACGCACGCACGCAAGGAGGCGCTCGAGTTGCTGGCGCGCGAAGTGGCGCCTGCCGGCACCTCATGGGCCCCCGGCACCACCGGGGCTGGAGGGCGCGCCTCGGCCGCGCCTTCGATCCGGCAATACGCATTCCTGTTGCCCAAGGACCGGCTCTCTGCCTGGGTGCAGGTCGACGGCACGGCGATCCCGATGGCGCCGACGCCGTCCGACGTTGCCGGGCCCGCCACGGGCGGCGACGCAGGCACGGCCGGCAGTCATGACAGCAGCCGGGCAGGCGCCCCCTCGTCACCCGCTGCCACGACACCGGCCGGCGCCCCCTCGTCACCCGCTGCCGCTCAGTGGGCCGACGCAGCAATTGCGCAGACCGCCGACTGGGTCACGGTGCCGCTGATCCGGCTAGCCTGGGGCCGCAGCGGCGACAAGGGCGATATCTCCAACATCGGCATCATCGCGCGCACGCCCGCGCTGCGCGACCTGCTGCGCGCGCAGCTCGGCGCGGACGCGGTCGGCGCCTGGCTGGCGCATCTGGTCAAGGGCCCGGTGACACGCTACGAAGTACCAGGCATCCACGCCTTCAATTTCGTCTGCCAGCAGGCGCTCGGCGGCGGCGGTATGGCTTCCATGCGCAACGACCCGCTGGGCAAGGGTATGGCGCAGATCCTGCTGTCGATGCCGATCCGCGTGCCGCCGGCACTGCTGGGCAGCTGAGCCCGCCGCTGCGCACCAGCGCCGCTTTCGTGTGCACCACCTTGCTGCTCAACGCTGTCCTGTTTCCTTCCTGTTCAACGCGGTCCTGTTCCCTTCCTTCCAGTCCCCTTCCTTCCTGTTCACCGCAATCCCGTTCACCGAAACCGATCCACGACACCCCCACCCCGCAGGAGCAACACCATGCACCCTCTGCCTACCCCCCGTCGCCGTACCGTGCTCGCCGCGATCGCCGGCGCATCCCTGCTGCCGGGCCTCACGCGATCGGCACGTGCGCAGAGCTACCCGAACAAGCCGATCCGGCTGGTGGTGGCATTCGGCACCGGCAGCGGCAACGACCTGATCGCGCGCGAAGTGGCCATCCCGATGAGCGAGGCGCTGGGGCAGAGCGTGGTGGTGGAAAACCGCGCCGGCGGTGGCGGCACCATCGGGACCGAAGCGGTTGCCCGCGCCGCGCCGGACGGCTACACCATCGGCCTGGGCACGAGTTCGCAACTGGTGATGAACGTCGGACTGTTCAAGTCGCTGCCGTTCGACGTCGAGCGCGACCTGGTCTCGGTCGGCCTGATCGCCTACACCCCGTTGGTGCTGGTAGCGAGCAGCGCCATGCCGAAGACGCTCAAGGAGCTGATCGCCCGCGCCCGCGCCAACCCGGGCAAGGTCACCTACGGTTCGGCCGGGCCGGGCTCGATCAGCCACGTGGTGGGTGCAGCATTCGCGAAGGCGGCCGACATCGAGTTGCTGCACGTGCCCTACAAGGGCAACGGCCCGGCGCTGGTGGATCTCTCGGGCGGCCACGTGGACCTGCTGTTCGACGGCTTCATCTCGGCGAGGCCGATCGCGCAACAAGGGCGCGCGCACCTGCTGGCGGTCTCGGGCAAGCAGCGCAGCGCGGTCGCCCCGGAGGTGCCGACCTTCGCCGAGCAGGGACTTCCCGACTACGAGGCGTCGACCTGGAACTGCCTGTTCGCGCCCCGGGGAACGCCTGCGGACGTGATCAGCAAGCTCAACGCCGCGCTGAACAAGGCGCTCGGGACGCCGCAGGTGAAGGAGCGGCTGGCACAAGGCGCCTCGCAGGCGCTCGGACCCTCGACGCCGGCGCAAACCGACGCCTACGGGCAGGAGCAACGCGCCAAATGGGTGCCGTTCATCCGCTCGCTGCAGATCAACCTCGGCTGAGCCTGTGAAGGCGTGGGTCACGGAGGCCACCGGGCTGCGCACCCTGCGCTGGCCGGCAGCGCTGCTGGGCCTGGCCGCCGGCCTGTACCTGCTCGGGCCGCGCAACGCATTCGGCCCGGACATGCCTGCCGGGCGCGCGCCACCCCCGGCGGCGTTGGCACTGCTCGATGGCTGGCTCGCACAGCAGGAAGCACGCCAGCCCGACCTGCGCCCGGGCAACGCCAAGGGCATCGTCTGGGCCGACGGCCGGCAGGCGCGCACGCCCTGGTCGGTGGTCTACCTGCACGGGTTTTCGGCCAGCCGCCTGGAGAGCGCACCGCTGGCCGAACAGGTGGCGCAGGCGTTGGGCGCGAATCTCTTTCACACGCGGCTCACCGGCCATGGGCGCAGCGCGCCCGCGGCGCTGGCCGAGGCCAGCGTGCAGGACTGGCTGGCCGACACGCTCGAAGCGCTGCGCATCGGCCAACTGCTCGGCGAACGGGTGCTGCTGATCGGCTGCTCGACCGGCGCCACGCTGGCCACCTGGCTGGCGCTGCGCCCGCAAGGGCAGGCGGTGGCGGCGCAGGTGTTCCTGTCGCCCAACTTCGGCCCGCGCGACCGGCGATCCAACCTCATCAACGCGCCCTGGGGCCGGCAGATCGCGCTCGCCGTGCAGGGTGAGACGCGCAGCTGGCAACCCGTCGACCCGCGCGAGGCGCTGGCCTGGACCACGCGCTACCCGACCCGCGCGCTGTTCCCGATGATGGCGCTGGTCGAACGGGTACGGCGCGCCGACATGCGCGCATTCCGCACGCCGGTGCTGATGCTCTACAGCGAACGCGACCAGACGGTCGACCCGCAGCGCACGCGCGAGGTGTTCGCGCGCATCGCCAGCCCCGAGAAGAAGACGATCGTGGTCGACTACAGCGAGAGCACGGGTCAGCACGTGCTGGCCGGCGACATCGTCGCACCCAAGGCCACCGCGCCGATGGTGAAAAGCATCGTATCCTGGGTGCGTGCGCTCTCTCAGTGCGCGCCGCCGCCGGCACCCCCACCGATCGCGCGCGTGGGGGCGGCAAACCAGATCACACCCACCAGCAGCACGAACACGATCGAGGTGAAGTAGAACAGGTCCGTGACCGCCATCGTATAGGCCTGCTGGTCGATCATGCGGTTCACGATCTCGAGCGCCTGGGTCTCGCTGTAGCCACCCGCGCGCAGTTGCGCCAGCGTCTGCAGCAGCGCGCTGTTGGACTGGTTCAGCGTCTCGGCGATGCGCGCATGGTGCAACTGCGCGCGGTTGTCCCACATGGTGGTGAAGATCGAGGTGCCGACGGCGCCGGCCGTCATGCGCGCGAAGTTCGACAGACCCGAGGCCGCCGGCATCATCTCGTGGCTCATGCCGGAGAACAGGATCGCCTGCAGCGGAATGAAGAAGAACGCCACCGCGGCGCCCTGCAGCAGGGTCGGGATCAGGATCGTGACGAAATCCGCCTGGGTGTTGAACAGCGCCCGCATGCCCATCACGCCGCCAAAAACCAGGAACGACACCGTGGCCAGTTTGCGCGGGTCGATGCGCTGCACGTTGCGCCCGACCCAGGGCGCGAGCAGCAGCGCCAGCAGGCCGACCGGCGCGGTGGCCAGCCCGGCCCAGGTGGCGGTGTAGCCGAGGTATTGCTGCAGCCACAGCGGCAGCAGCACGATGTTGCCGAAGAACAGTCCGAACGCCAGCGAGAGGGCGATCGTCGCAACCCGGAAGTTGCGCCGCCTGAACAGGCGCAGGTCGACGATCGGGTGCGCTTCGGTCAGCTCCCAGGCCAGGAAGAACAGGAACGCCACCGCACTGACCACCGCCAGCACGACGATCTGCGTGGACGAGAACCAGTCGAGCTCTTTGCCCTTGTCGACCATGATCTGCAGGGCGCCGACGAACACCACCAGCAGCACCAGCCCCACCGCGTCCAGCGGGATGCGGCGTGGCCCGCGGTCGCGCTTGTGGTAGATCGACCACGTCATCAGCGCGGCCAGCATGCCCACCGGCACGTTGATGAAGAAGATCCAGGGCCAGGAGATGTTGTCCGTGATCCAGCCGCCGAGCAGCGGGCCCACCACCGGCGCCACCAGCACCGTCATCGACCACGCCGCCAGCGCGATGCCCGCCTTGGCTTGCGGGTAGCTGCCCAGCAGCAGCGTCTGCGAGAGCGGGATCATCGGGCCGGCGACGAAACCCTGCAGCACGCGAAAGGCGATCAGCGACTGGATGTTGGGCGCCAGGCCGCACAGCCACGAGGCCATCACGAACAGGACCACGCTGGCGGTGAACAGCCGCACCTCGCCGATGCGCTGGGTCAACCAGCCGGTGAGCGGCAACGCGATCGCGTTCGCCACCGCAAACGAGGTGATGACCCAGGTACCCTGGGCGATGCTGACCCCCAGGTCGCCGGAGATCGCGGGAATCGACACGTTGGCGATCGAGCTGTCGAGCACGTTCATGAAGGTGGCGAGCGACAGCGCCACCGTCCCGAGCACGCGCTGGCTGCCCTCCAGTGGCGGCAATGGCGCCGGCCGCGACGGGGCACGTGCAGGTGCAGCGGCAGCCACGGGCCCACCGGTCGGCGGCGCGGGCGACGTCGCCGCCACAGGGGCATCGGCCGCCCCGTCGAGAGCGGCGCTGGTGGAACTCGACATGCCTGGTGCGCTATTTCTGTTGCCCCGAACCCGTCGCAGGCCCGAGCGCGGCCATGCCGGATGGACGCAGGGGCGCCGCGGCGTCCGACAGCATGCGCCCGCTGGTGTTGCGGATGTCCACCTGCACTTCCATCGACAGGCCCACACGCAGCGGGTGGTCGACGAGTTCCTTCGCGTCCAGGCGGATGCGCACGGGCACGCGCTGCACCACCTTGATCCAGTTGCCGGTCGCGTTCTGCGCCGGCAGCAGCGCAAAGGCCGCGCCAGTCCCCGCGCTCAGTCCTTCGACCACGCCGTGGTACTGAACCTTGCCACCATACACGTCGGCCTGCAGCGTGGCCGGTTGCCCGATGCGCACCCGCTGCAACTGGCTCTCCTTGAAGTTGGCCTCGACCCAGACGCGGTCGAGCGCGATGACGGCCATGAGCGGGGTGCCGGCGGCCACGCGCTGGCCCAGTTGCACGCTGCGCCTGGCCACGTAGCCCTCCACCGGCGCCACCAGTTCGGTGCGCGCGAGTGCCAGCTCGGCCTCGTGCACGCGCGCGGCCGCGCGCAGCACGTTCGGATGGCGCTCGACCGAAACGCCGGCCGTCTGCGTCTGGTTGGCCGCGAGTTGCTGGCGCGCGGCCAGCACCGCCGACTGGGCCGCCGCCAGCGCGCTGCGCACCGATGCCAGTTGCGCGTTCACGTGGTCGAACTCCTCCTTGCCCACGGCGCCGCTGGCGACCAGCGGCGCGCGCCGCGCGACGTCGTCCTGCGCCCGCGCCAGTTCGGCCTGCAGGCGCGCGGACTCCGCCTCGCGCATGGCGACCTGGGCCTGCAAGGTTGCGTTGTTGGCGTACACGCCGCGCACCTCACGCACAGTCTGCGCCAGTTGCGCCTGCGCCTGCTCCAGCGCGACCTGCGCATCGGCAGGATCGAAGCGCACCAGCACGTCACCCGCCTTCACGTGGGCGGTGTCGTCGGCGCCGATCGCGCTCACCGTGCCGGCCTGCTGCGGCGTGATCTGCACGACGTTGGCCTGCACGTAGGCGTTGTCGGTGGATTCGAAGTGGTTCAGCACCAGCCACCAGTAGCTGCCGTAACCGATACCGGCCACGAGCATGAGCAGCGTCAGCACGCCCAGCGCCTTGCGGCGCTTTGGATTGCCAGCCGCTTTCGGCGTTGCCGGCGGGTTTGCCGCTGCAGCCTGATTCGCTGCTGCCGGATGTGTCGCCGCGGGAGAACTCCCGGGACTGTCCGTGGCTGCGGGGCTTGCCGACTGGTCGGTGTTCGAAGTGGTTTCCATGAAGCGGCTCGGGAATGCGATGGGAAGACGTCGATGAATCAGGGCGCGGGACGCACGGCCGCCTGCACGGTCTGGCTCCAGGGCGCCTCACCTGCCGCATAGCCGCCCCCCAGCGCGCGCACCAGCGCCGCCTGGGTGTCGAGCACGCGCCCGGCCAGATCGGCGGCCAGACGCTGTTGCGCCAGCAACTGGGTCTCGGCCTGCAGCACCGCGAGGTAGGTCGACAGGCCGGCGCCATAGCGCTGGCGGATCAGATCGAACGCCGCGCGCGCGCCGGCCTCGACCTGCGCCTGCTCGCGCTGCTGGCGCGCGAGGGACTGCAGGCTCGCGATCTGGTCGAGCGCGTCGCGCGCTGCACCGCGCACGGCCGCGTTGTAGCTCTCGATGGCGCCATCCAGGTCGGCCGTGCGCGCAGCCAGATTGGCACGCAACCGGCCGGAGTCGAAGATCGGCAGGCGGACCGCCGGCCCGACGCCCCACTGGGTACTGCTGCCATGGAGGAACCGGTCGAGCCCGAGACTGGACAGGCCGATGAACGCAACCAGATTGACGTTCGGATAGAACTGCGCGCGCGCTGCCTGGATGTCGCTGCCGGCCGCCTCGACACGCCAGCGCGCGGCCACGATGTCGGCACGCCGGCCCAGCAGGTCGGCACCGACCGTATCGGGCAGCGCCATCGGCATGAGGCGCGACAGATCCACGTCCAGTGCATCGAGCGCATCCAGGCGCTGCGCGCTCAACAATGCCAGCGCGTGGCGCGCGAGTGCCAGTTGCTCGTCGATCTGCTCGATCTGCAGCCGCGCCTCGGGCAGTGCCAGTTCGCCCTGGCGCGCCTCGACGGCGGTATCGAGCCCAGCCTGCACCCGCTGGCGGATCAGCTCGCGCAGCTGCGCGCGGTGCGCGAGGCGGCGCTGCGCCACCGCGCGCAGCGCCTGCAGGTGGCCGACCTGCACGTAGCCGCGCACCACCTGGCTGGCCAGCAGCACGCGCGCCGCCGCCACTTCGGCCTCGGCCGCGCGCTGCTGCCCGGCCGCCGCGGCAATCGCAGCCTGGTTGCGGCCGAAGAAATCGAACTCCCAGTTCGCATTGACCTGCGCGTTGCCCGTGGTCTGCACCGAGCCGGCGAGCGGCCGCGGATACAGGCTGTTCGCGCTGAACCGTTGCGTGGTCACGTCCAGCGTGCCGTTCACCTGCGGTCCTGCCCCGGCCTGCGTGCCCGCGGCGAGCGCCTGGGCGCGCGCCAGCCGCGCCTGCGCCTGGCCGAGCGTCGGACTGCCGGCCAGCGCCTGCTCCACCAGGCGGTCGAGTTGCGGCGCGCCGAGTGCGCGCCACCAGTTCTCTGCG
>JBDHRZ010000017.1:0-16702 GCA_039807845.1 Rhodoferax sp. | reverse complement strand
CAATACCTGGGCGTGACCAACACGTTCCGGCTGGCGCAGGCCGAGTTCGCCGACCGGCTGGTGCGTGCGCTGGCGACCCGGCTGCGTACCATCCACGAAGCCGCCCTGGGTGAAGTGGAATTGTGGAGCAAGACCGCGGCGGCGCAGCTCGACGCCCAGCTGCGCGAACGCCGGCGCAACTTCGTGCGCCGCATCGAGGCGATCGACCGGATCCAGCAGGCCACCGGGGGCCTGGCCGAACGTATCCACGAGATCGAGTTGCAGGAGTCGGCGATCGACGAACTCGAGGCCAAGCTCGGTGAGCTCACCAACTACCTGATTCGTGTGCGCGAGTCGCATCGCGCCGCCGTGGCCGAGCCCGCCAGCGCGTGCGAACCGGCCGCGGCGCGGACTTGACGTCGCTTCCCAGAGGGTTTGCCGGGCGGATCGTCGCCTGGCAGGCGGTGCACGGACGCCACGATCTGCCGTGGCAGGGCACGCGCGACCCCTATCGGGTCTGGCTGTCCGAGGTGATGCTGCAGCAGACGCAGGTGGCCACCGTCGTGGGCTACTTCAATCGTTTCGTCGCCCGCTACCCCGACGTGGGCGCATTGGCCAGAGCGGACCTCGACGAGGTCATGGGCCTGTGGAGCGGGCTGGGCTACTACAGCCGCGCGCGCAACCTGCACCGTTGCGCGCAGCAGGTGGTGGAACGCTGGCACGGCGTGTTTGCGCGCGACGCGCACGACCTGGCCGGCCTGCCGGGCATCGGCCGCTCGACTGCTGCAGCGATCGCGTCCCTGTGCCATGGTGCGCGCGTCGCGATCCTGGACGCCAACGTGCGGCGCGTGCTGGTGCGCGTGCTGGCGTTCGATGGGGACCCGTCGCGCCCGGCTGGCCAGCGCTGGCTGTGGGACGCCGCGACCGCGCTGCTGCCGCGGCGCGATCTGCAGCGGGCCATGCCGCGCTACACCCAGGGCATGATGGACTTGGGTGCGACCGTCTGCCTGCCGCGCCGGCCCGCGTGCGCGTGCTGTCCCGTGCAGACGCTGTGCAAGGCCAGGAAGAGCGGAGACCCGCTCGCGTTTGCAGTGCGCTCGCGCAAGCCGGCGCGCGGCGTCGAATCGATCTGGCTGTTGTGGCTGCGCAGCCCCACGGGTGCGGTCTGGTTGCGGCGCCGCCCGACACCCGGCGTCTGGGCCGGATTGCATTGCCTGCCCTGGTTCGACAGCCGCCAGACCTTGCAGGACGCGCTGCCCGCAGCCAGCCACGCCACGCTGCGCACGTTGCCGGTGCTCGGGCACGCACTGACGCACAAGGACCTGTTCCTGCATCCGGTGCTGCTCGACCGGTCGGAGGCTTCGGCCGTGCTGGCCGACGGGCAGTGGTTCGATCAGGACGCCTGGCCTCGACTCGGGCTGCCCGCGCCGGTGCGACGCTTGCTGGCGCAGCCGCCCTGAGCGGTCGCTTGCCTGAATATGCCTGGTCGGCCCGTGTCGGACGAATGGACACCGACCCTGCGCGCGTCCGGGCCCTGCATCGGGAAACGCAGAGCCACGCCTAATTTCCCTCGCATCTCCTCTGGCGGCCTGGCCAAGCCAGGGCTGGGGGCGCTCACAGGCTCTGCGGCCAGCCGAAGGTGGTGTTCGGATAGCGGCCCGGGGTGGCGTCGAGTTCGCGATGCCGGCTCAGCGTGGTCCAGCGGTCGGAGAACAGGCGCGTGAGTTCCTCCACCAGGTAGACCGAACGATGCTGGCCGCCGGTGCAGCCGATGGCCACCGTGACGTAGCTGCGGTTGTCGTTGGAGAGCGGCTCCAGCCACCGGTCCAGGAACTGGGCGATCTGCAGCAGCATGTCGTGCACCTGGCCGTGCTGCCGGAAGAATTCCATCACGGGTTCGTCCTTGCCGGTCAGCGCCCGCAGTTCGGGTTCGTAGTGCGGATTGGGCAGCATGCGCACGTCGAACATGAAATCGGCGTCGCCCGGAACCCCACGCTTGAACGCGAACGACTCGAACACCAGCGTCAACTGGCCGCCGCGCATGGCGATCAGCGACTTCACGTACTGCTGCAACTGGGATGGGCGGATCAGGCTGGTGTCGATCACGTGCGCGTGCTCGCGCAGGTCGGCCAGCAGTTCGCGCTCGAGTTCGATCGCCTCGACCAGTGCCCGCTGCTGGTCGTTGCTGCCCCTGGCAGTCTCGGCCTGCGACAGCGGGTGCCTGCGGCGCGACTCGGAAAAGCGGCGCACCAGGGTGTCCGTCGTCGAGTCCAGGAACAGGGACTTGATGCCCACGCCCATGCCGGCCAGCGTGCGCAGGCGCTGCGGCACCTGCGGCAGCGCCTCGGCGCTGCGCACGTCCATCGCGATCGCCACGCGGCGGTTCTGACGGCTCTCCTGCAACTGGACGAACGGCAGCAGCAACTCCGGCGGCAGGTTGTCGACGCAGTAATAGCCCGCA
The DNA here is from genome assembly GCA_039807845.1 of Rhodoferax sp. GTDB lineage: Bacteria > Pseudomonadota > Gammaproteobacteria > Burkholderiales > Burkholderiaceae_C > CAISIP01. The sequence goes on along the minus strand of JBDHRZ010000017.1, from coordinate 14,262 downwards.
TCCTCGGCGGCATGCAGGGCAACGGACTTGCCCGAGCCTGACATGCCGGTGATGAGAACGAGTTCGAGGGCCATGGGCTGGTGTCTTTCGGTGGTTGCGTCGGCGCGTCTCATGGCGTCGATCGCAGCATCTCCCTGGCGTGCGCGAGCGTGGCGTCCAGCACACGCTCGCCCCCGAGCATACGTGCAATCTCGACCACCCGCGATTGTCCCTGCACCTGCGCGACCCCACTCTCGGTGCGGCTGCCGCGCAACTGCTTGGAGACCACCAGGTGCTGGTCGGCGTGGGCCGCCACCTGCGGCAGGTGGGTGACCGCCAACACCTGCCGGTCGGCGCCCAGGCGGTGCATCAGGCTGCCCACGGTATCGGCGACTGCGCCCCCAATGCCGGCATCGACTTCGTCGAAGATCAGGGTCGGCGCGTTGCCCAGGCGGCTGGTGGTCACCGCAATGGCCAGTGCCAGCCGGGAGAGTTCACCGCCGGAGGCGACCTTGGCCACGGCCCGTGGCGTGCTGCCGGCATGGCCGGCGACGAGGAAGGCGACTTCGTCCAGGCCGCTGCGCGCCGGTTGCGCCAGTTCGTCGATCCGCACGTCGAAGCGACCCCCGGTCATTCCCAGTCCCTGCATGGCTTCGCTGACGGCCCTGGCCAGCAGCGGCGCTGCCTTTGCGCGCGCCTGCGACAGGGTGCGCGCGTCGTGCAGGTAGGCGTCGTGCGTCGACTGCTCGGCTGCGCGCAGGCCTTCCAGGTCGCCCGCGGCGTCGAGCCGGGCGAGTTCGCCGCGCCAGCCGGCCAGCAGTTGCGGCAGTTCATGGGCGGCGCGCTTGTAGCGGCGTGCGAGCGTGACCCAGGAGACCATGCGCTGGTCGAGCTCGGCCAGCCGCTGCGGGTCGGGCTCGGTCTTGCGCAGATACGCGTGCAGCGTGTGCGCCACGTCCGCGATCTGTGCCAGGCTGGAGTGCAGTTCGCCCAGCAACGTCTGGAACGCCGGCTCGTGGGTCGACTGTTGCTGCAGGGCGTTGAGGGCGCGCTGCACCGAATCGGCCGCATTCGTCTGGCCATCCTGCAGCGCTTCGAGTGCCGTCTGCGCCGCTTCCAGCAGGGCCTGCGCATGCGACAGGCGGGCGTGCTCGATGCTCAGCGCGTCCCATTCGTGTGCACCGGGTGCGAGCCGGTCGAGTTCGCCGATCTGCCAGTCCAGGCGTTCGCGCTCATGCTGTAGCTCGGACTGGATCGATTGCGCATCCGTCAGTGCCCGGGATGCTGCGCGCCACGCGTCCCAGCGTGCGCCGAGCGCCGTGACGTCGACCCCGGCGTACGCATCGAGCAGGGCGCGCACGGCCTCGGGCCGGGTCAGGCTCTGCCAGGCGTGCTGTCCGTGGATATCGATCAGCTGTTCGCCGATGCTGCGCAGTTGCGCCGCGGTGGCCGGGCTGCCGTTGACCCAGCCGCGGCTCCTGCCTTGCAGGTCGACGGTGCGGCGCAGCAGCAAGGCGTCCGCAGCATCGAACCCGTTCGCATCCAGCCACTCCTGCAGGCTGGGTGGGGTGTCGAATTCGGCGCTGACCTCGGTGCGGCTGGCGCCCTCGCGCACGGATCCGGCATCGGCCCGTGCGCCGGTGACGAGTTGCAGCGCGCCGATCAGGATCGACTTGCCGGCGCCGGTCTCCCCCGTCAGCACGGTGAAGCCATCGGCGAGCTCGAGTTCGAGTTCGCCCACGATGACGAAATCGCGCAGGACGATGCGTCGCAGCGTCACGGCCCGACCGCCCCTTCGTTCCAGTGCAGCTTCTTGCGCAGGGTGTCGAAATAGGACCAGCCCCTGGGGTGCAGGAAGTGCATGGTGTGCTGCGAGCGCGACACCACGATGCGGTCACCGCGCAGCAGCACGGCCATCGATTGCATGTCGAAGTTCGCGCTGGCGTCACGGCCGGAGACCACCTCGATCGCGATCTCCGAGCTGTCGGGCAGTACGATCGAGCGGTTGGACAGGGTGTGCGGCGCGATCGGCACCATCACCCAGCCGGCCATCGCCGGATGCAGCAGCGGCCCGCCGGCGGACAGGGCGTAGGCAGTCGACCCGGTCGGGCTGGCGATGATCAGGCCGTCGGCGCGCTGATTCGCCACGAAGTGTCCATCGACCTCGACGCGCAGTTCGACCATGCCCGAGGTGGCGCTGCGGTTCACGACCACGTCGTTCATGGCCAGCGCGTCGAACACGCAGTGCCCGTCGCGCAGCACGCGCCCCTGCATCAGGCTACGCCGGTCTTCGTCGTAGGCGCCCTGCAGGATCGGCAGCAGGATGGTCTGGTAGCGATCCAGCGCGATGTCGGTGATGAAGCCCAGGCGCCCCTGGTTGATGCCGATCAGCGGCACGTTGTGGCTCGCCAGTTGGCGCCCGATGCCAAGCATGGTGCCGTCGCCCCCGACCACCAGGCCCAGGTCGCATTGCTGGCCGATCGCCGGTACGTCGAGCGTGACATGGCCGGTGATGCCCAGGTTGCGCGCGGTCTGGGTCTCGAAGGCGACCTCGCAGCCCTGCGCGTGCAGGAAATGCGCGATCTCTTCCATGTCCCGGCGCGACGTGGCACCACTGGCTCCGACGCCGACCGTCTGGTACTTGCCGATGATCGCCACATGGTGGAATTGGCACTGCATCGGCAAATTACATCACTAAAATGAAACGATGCTGGACGAGCGTGCGAAGTTGCTGATGAAGGCTCTGGTCGAGCGCTACATCGCGGATGGGCAGCCGGTCGGTTCGCGCACCTTGTCGCGCCAGAGCGGACTCGAGCTCTCGCCGGCGACCATCCGCAACGTGATGGCCGACCTGGAGGAACTGGGACTCATCGCCAGCCCCCACACGTCGGCCGGGCGCATACCGACCGCGCGCGGCTACCGCCTGTTCGTCGACACCATGCTCACGGTGCGCCAGGGCGACCTGCCGGCGCAGGCGCTCGCGCCGGACCAGCCGCAGCGGGTGCTCGCCAAGGCGGCGGGCCTGCTGTCCAACCTGTCGCAGTTCGTGGGCGTGGTGGTCGCGCCGCGGCGCAGCTCGGTGTTTCGCCACATCGAATTCCTGCGTCTGTCCGAGCGCCGCCTGCTGGTGATCATCGTCTCGCCCGACGGCGACGTGCAGAACCGGGTGCTGTTCACCGGCGTGGATTATTCGCAGTCCGAGTTGATCGAGGCCGCGAACTTTCTCAATGCGCACTACGTCGGCATGGCGATCGAGCAGGTGCGCGAGCGCCTGCAGCAGGAGATCGAATCGCTGCGTGGCGAGATCGCTGCCCTGATGCAGGCGGCCGTGGCGATCAACCACGAGGACAACGCGCAAGCCGGGGACACGGTGCTGATCGCGGGCGAACGCAACCTGCTCGCGCTGTCCGACTTTTCCAGCGACATGAACCAGTTGCGCCGCGCGTTCGAACTGTTCGAGCAGAAGGCGCAGTTGATGCGCCTGCTCGAGGTCGCGGGCCAGGCCGAAGGAGTGCGCATCTTCATCGGTGGCGAGAGCCAGACCGTGCCGTTCGAGGACCTGTCGATCGTCAGCGCCCCGTACGAGGTCGACGGGCAGGTGGTGGGGACGGTCGGCGTGATCGGCCCGACCCGCATGGCCTACGACCGCATGATCCAGATCGTCGACATCACCTCGCGCCTGGTCAGCAATGCGCTGAGCTACCAGAAATAGCCGTCGATACAATCCCCGCGTCGGTCGGGGCGTTAGCTCAGCTGGTCAGAGCAGAGGACTCATAATCCTTTGGTCGCAGGTTCAAATCCTGCACGCCCTACCAATGAAATCAACGACGAAGCCCACATTCGCGGTGGGCTTCGTCGTTTCTGACGGGGCCATGTAGGGGCCATGCAGGGGCAGACACAAACCCAGGCGGTGCTGCGGCCAAGTCGCTTCGGATCTTCGAGAAGAAGGGCATTGAGGTGCTCGCAGTCTGACCCCTGACTTGCATGGTCCTGCTGGTGCACGGCTCGCTCAGGAGGCGCCAGGAATAGGATTCACCGCTTGATCGCGGCGCTCTGTGTGCCTCGCTCGGCGTCAGATTCATCCCGCTGCGACGGGAGTTTTCGTGTCGCCCGATGCGGCCGCACCGGGCGCTGTGGGTGGCGGCTTGCGGTCTTCGTTCGTGGCGATCGCCAGCACGGCTTTTCGCCCGAGGTGGTAGACCAGCAGAGGCATGGGCATGCGAATCCAGTGCGATCGGAGGTACAGCGCCAGCCGGGCCATGCGCACGCCGACTCCCTCGACACTTTGGTGCATTGGTCGTAACGCACGGCTGTAGCACCAGTCCATCAGCATCAGGGTCGCAGCGCTGGGGCGTCCGACCTGCGCGGCGCGCAATACCTGCTCCGGAACCGGCGTACCGAGCAGCGCCGTGCTGTAGCGCAGCGCATAGAACAGCGGGCGCTCCAGCCCAAGCTGCGTTGCGCGCGGCACGAGCCGCTCCCAGAAAGTCGGCTCCGACCCCAATTCGCGCAGCAGTGCGTCGAGGTCGAACAGGTCGCGCAGGCCTTTTTCGAACTCGCCCTCGTGAAACAGGTGCGTCGCGCTGTGCAGGAACATGTCGACCGGCGGCAGGACGCACAGCCGGTCGTGGCCGGGCAGCGGCTGCAGTTGCGCGAACAGCGCCGGGGTGTTGATACGGATCCTGGCCGTCTCCGGCAGGATCGTGTGGTGCACGTCGATCGTGGTGCCGCGCCGTATGTGGCGCATGGGCGGGATTTCGTGCATCCAGCGCCGATAGTAGCGCTGGTCGTAGGCGTCGTAGTGGCCCCCCTGCCAGCCGTGGATCTTCAGGCTGATCTCGGTGTGTTCGAGCGCCTTCTTCGGCACCAGGATGTCGACGTCAGAGAAGGTCCGGCCGATGGCCACCGCGAGGCCAGCCATGACGTAGGCGGCGCCCTTGAGCAGGGTCGGCGTCGCATCCACCTGTGCCAGTGCATGCTGGATGCAGGTGACTTCCCAGCGCAGCGACTCGGCCTGGCGGCGCGCCATGAGCAGCGTCGACGCGAGGTGCTGCCGCGGCGCGAGCGGCACGGCGTCCAATGCGTGGCGCGCGTCCAGTTCCGCGGCCAGCTTTGCCAGCAGGTTGGTGCTGCGCCCCTGGCGTACGAGCAAGTCCCAGCCGCGGTCGTCGAACGTGAGCGTGCGCGTCGGGTCCTGCAACGCCAGCACGATCGGGTCGGTCAGCGGCTTCATGCAGGAGTGCTCCAGAGGGCCTCGAACGTGCGTTTGGCGTCGGCCAGGTGGCTGTAGGTGTATTGGAAGCAGGCGCTGCGGTCGATCAACGCGGCCATCGCGTCGAAACCGCGTTCGCCGTGGATGTTGAAATTGAACGACTGGTCGGCCATCAACAGGAAGGTCTGGGCTCTGCTGTGCGGCGTGAGGCTGGGCGTCGACCCGGCGCGATATGTTGGCAGCACGATGCAGGCCGGCCGTGCTGGTTCGTCCATGCGCTGGACGCTTTGCGTCGGCGGGCGCATCAGTGCGACGGTCCCTTTCGTCGTGTCCGGGATCGGATCGGTCATGGCCGTGCCGGGCGAGAAGTCCTGGATCAGCGCGATCGACTGGTTCTTCAGGTTGATCGGCCGGGCCATGCCGTATATGAGTCCGGTCTGCATGTCGTACAGCGCCAGTTCGTCGGTCAGCAGGCGCCAGCCACGCGTCACGAGCCCTGCGCACAGCGTGCTCTTGCCCGAACCGGGTGGTGCCGGGAGGACGAGGGCGCGTCCGTGCCTTTCGATGACGGCGGCGTGGATGATCAGGTACTGGTGGCAGTGCGCTGCGACACACCAGTTCAGTCCCCACTCCAGCATGGCGAATGCCTGCGTGACCGGCAACGGGACGAAGGAGGGCTTGCCGTCGAAGTAGAACCGGATCATTGGCTTGATCCATCGGCGAAGCCCGTGTTCGCGCGCCACCTCGACGTGGAAATCCGCGAAGGCGTCGGGCGGGCAAACGGTGAAATCACCATACATCGCGGCGATGTCCGTGGCCAGCGCCGGCACGTCGCTGCGCATGCGCGCGACGAACGGCCCGAGCCGCAGCTGCAGTTCGCCGCGGCGCAGCAGCCCGGCTAGTTGCGCCGGGACCAAATCAGAAACGATCAAGGGGTGTTACGTGTCACGAGTCCGACAGACTGCAACTGTAACAAGCTTGCCTGCACGAATTCGACCTGTTCGGCGCTGAAGCCGCCTTCGAAAAGACTGGACGCCTGCTGCGCCAGTTCTTGCGTCGTGGCAGCGTGCGCGTTGACCCGTTCGAGCAGATGCAGGGAGAGGTCGTCGAGCAGGTGCGTGTCGCCGCTGATTGCGTCGAACACGATATGGATGTCCTCGCCTGCCCATGACCGGATACACAGCCGGCCGGAATGTGCCGCTCGCCAGCCGTCCATGGGTTCGGGGTCGCAACCGTGCGCCGTACCAGCGCTCTTAGCGGGCCAGCCAGTTGTTGTAGAGATAGACCCGGATGTTCTCCGCCGACCAGTACGCGGTGTTGTAGGGCGCCGAGCGAGAAGCCATGTTTTTCAGGTCGTCGAACGTGACGCAACTCGCCATCTGGTTCTGCACTGACGTCGGAGTGCACTTGAAGTTCAATTGCGCCACCAGCGCGGAGGACTTGAAATCGGCCGAGGTGGTGAGCTTGTCCTTGACCTTGTCTGTGCCGATGAAGCCGCTGGGGACCTGATAGCCGAGAGCCGTCAGGTTGGCGAACGTGACCAGGTCCCATCGCTTGGCAGGGTTCGTGACGTTCCCGTGGACTACGAAAAAGCGCGCCCACGGCGTGTTGGTACCGCTGCGTGCAGTGTTGTTCTTCCAGTTGTCGACGTACCAGGTCTCGTCCTGATAGGTCTGGTGCCCCTGGTTTGTCTTCAGGCTGGTGTTGGGATTGAGTTGCTCCGAGCCCCAGGCGGAGGGGCTCTGGCAATGCCAGGCCAGGGCCGGTCGGCTCGCCAGCGTGGCTACCACTGGCACTGCGGTCGTGCCGAGCCTTATCAGGCGCCGTCGTGATGGTATCCGTGGCGCGCCCATCGGCTGGCTTTCACCCTCGGGCGTTTCGGCGCTGGCCGGTAACCGGGGTTGATCGATCTTGTTCATGGACTGGCCTCACTCATAGAGAATTCTGGCACCACACGGGCAGGCGAAACCGACGGGCGGCCCCGGGCAATCGCCATGCGGCGCACCTTGGGCGCACTGCAGCGGCGACGACCCGGTCGGCAGCGCTTTCGCACCCAGCCCCGTGAAATACCAATTGCCGCGCCTGCAAGCACTATTCATGCCGCGATGTTAAGTCGTTGAAAACATGAGCGATAGTGTCGTGTGGTCGACGGATGTCCAAAATGTGTAAATTTTCTCGACGGGGGCATTTTGATTGCCAACGGCTGCGATTGCCTGCGTATTGTCACGCTGTGCACCGTGCGTCGCTCGGATAAACTGCAATCGTCATTCTCCAACCCGTCATCAGTCCTAATAATCAATCCCTGGGAGTCCGCCGTGTTCGAAAAAATTGCCCCTGTCAACAAGGACCGCCACGCAAACAAACGCGTGAAGGAGATCACCAGTTTTTCGTTTGCTTCCAAGTTCCACGTGGCATACGTCACGCTGCAGGAGTTCACCCGTGCGGCTTCGATCTTCCCGATCGTGTTCCTGGAAGACAAGCAGAAGGACGAGTTCCGGCCGGTCGTGCTGCTTGGCCTCAAGCCCGGCGTGAATGCATTCGTGGACGCGCAGGGCAAGTGGCAGGCGTCCTACATCCCGGCCGTGATCCGACGCTATCCCTTCACCTTGACCCCGGGCGGGGCCGATGGGCAGTTCATCGTCTGCCTGGACGAAGACAGCAGCCTGGTGAGCGAGACCGAGGGTGCTGCGCTGTTCGATGCCGAAGGCAAGCCGACGCAGGTGATCGAGAACGTCAAGCGCTACCTGACGGAACTGCAGCAGATGGAGATCTCGACGCGGGAGTTCTGTGCGTTCCTGGCCCGGCACAACATGTTCACGCCGCTCAATCTGCGGGTGCGCGAGAGCAGCGGCGTGAAGGACATTGCGGGTTGCTACGTGATCAACGAGGAGCGCTTGAACAACCTGTCGGACGAACTGTTCCTGGAGATCAAGAACAAGCGCTATCTGCCTGCGGTCTACGCGCACCTGATCTCGCTCGCGCAGACCGAGCGTCTGGTGAAACTGCAGGAAGGCGGCGCAGACAGGGAGTCGGGACCGGACGCCGCGTCGGGAGCGCAGGCGCAGGCCGCTGCTCCCTGACGTTGCCACTTGGGGCCTGGAGTCGTTGTTACTCCCGACGCGTGGTGTAGAATCCGCCACTTCGCGGCTGTAGCTCAGCTGGATAGAGTACTTGGCTACGAACCAAGGGGTCGTGGGTTCGATTCCTGCCAGCCGCGCCAGAATGCACGTTCTGACAATCGCCTGAAGGCATTCGTCTTCAGGCGATCTTGTTTGCACACCCGCAATGAGGCCTATCGCCCGAAGCAATCCGCATCGGGGCGGCACGGCGCGTGCTGCCGGCTCCGGATTCGCGTGCTGTACGCTTCTTGGGGTCGTGGTCGCAGTCGTCGATCCCCAGGCGCCACGGCGACATCAGCGGAGACCACTCGCCGGGTCGCGCAGGTCTCATCGTCATCGTTGTGCTGCGTGGTGCTTACACTCAGGCGGACACTCGCCAGACGCGCAACTACACTGCGCGCTGGGCGGATCACGGATCGACGATGAGCAAGGCTTTCACCCGCGAGCATGACGCTGCGTCCGATGATGAAGACGACGACGATGGCGCGCGCCTGCCCGAACTGCCTGCGGGTGGCAGGAACTACATCACGGTGGCAGGCTATGGCCGGCTGCGAGGCGAACTGATGGACCTGATCGACCAGGAGCGCCCGAAGGTCGTCGAGATCGTGCACTGGGCGGCCAGCAATGGAGACCGCTCCGAGAATGGCGACTACCACTACGGCAAGAAGCGCTTGCGTGAGATCGACCGGCGCATCCGGTTCCTCACCCGGCGGCTGGAAATCGCCGAGGTCACCGATCCTTGCGTGCACTTCGGCAGTGACCAGGTGTTTTTCGGCGCGACGGTGCGTTACGCGGACCTGGCCGGCGTCGAGCGTTCGGTGACGATCCTGGGCATCGACGAGGCCGACGCCAGCCGCGGGGAGATCAGCTGGGTGGCGCCGGTGGCACGCAGCCTGCTCAAGGCTCGGGTGGGCGATGTCGTTGCGCTGCGCACGCCGGCAGGCCTGGACGAGATCGAGGTGCTGGAGGTTCGCTATCCGTCGCCCGGACAGGCCGAGGGCGCCGGGCGCGTCAGGCACTGACTCGCGCGTTCGCGCGTGCCGGCAAATTCTCAGTTGCGCTGCGCGCGCAGGACCGAAGCCGTTCGGCGCAGGTTGCGCAGGGCGGCCTCCAGATGGGAGCGGTCGCGCACGGCAATGAGGAGTTGCAGATCGGAAGCATCATGCGCGCCTTCCTGCCCCATGTGGATATGCGTGATGTCGGTTTCCGCCGCCGCCAGTGCCGCGGCGACCCGTGCCAGCACGCCCTTGCCGTTGATAACGGAGACCAGGATTTCGGTCTCGAATGGCCGCGTTGGCTCGTCCGACCACTCGACGTCGATGAAGCGCTCGGCGTCCCTGCTCTGCAGCCTGGTTGCCACCGGGCATGAGCGGGTATGCACGGCGAGGCCTTCGCCGCGGCCCAGGTAGCCGACGATCGGATCCCCCGGTATCGGCCGGCAGCAGCTTGCATACTGCACGCTGGCGCTCTCGCTGCCGTCCAGTGTCACCATGCCTTGCCGGGTGGAAGGGTCGGAAGAGTAGCGTTCACGGGTGAGCAGTAGCGCGTCGGGTTTCTCACCCTTTTCCTCCGCCAGCAGTGAAACCAGCCGTTTGCCGACGATGCCCGCGATGCGTTTGCCCAGTCCGATGTCGGTCAGCAGGTCTGTGCGATTACGGTTCCCCGTGAAGCGCAACAGGCGGTCCCACACCGCATGGTAGCTGGCTTCGTCTTCCGGGAAATGTGCGATTCCTTCGGCGCGCAGCGCCTGTGCAAGCAGTTTCTTGCCGAATACCGCCGCCTCGGCGCTGGCCGCGGTCTTGATGTGGTGCCGGATCTTGGACCGGGCGCGCCCGGTGCGCACGAAACTCAGCCAGGCCGGGTTGGGCCGCGCGATCGACGCCGTCACGACCTCCACCATGTCGCCGTTCTTCAGTTCGGTGCGCAGCGGGACCTGCTCCCCGTTGACGCGGGCCGCCACGGTGCGGTCGCCCACGTCGCTGTGGATCGCGTATGCAAAATCCACCACCGTGGCTCCGCGCGGCAGTGACAGGATCTGGCTGCGCGGCGTGAACACGTAGACCGCGTCCGGGTACAGGTCGATCTTGACGTTGGCCCAGAATTCCGCGGAGTCGCCGGTTTCCCGCTGGATGTCGAGCAGGGATTGCAGGCGCTTCTCCTGGCTCGCCGGGTCGTCGTGCGCCCGGGACTTGTAGATCCAGTGTGCCGCCACCCCTGATTCCGCGACCTGGTTCATTTCCTCGGTGCGCAACTGGAACTCGACGTTCACGCCCGACGGGCCGACCAGGGTCGTGTGCAGCGACTGGTAGCCGTTGACCTTGGCGATCGCGATGTGGTCCTTGAAGCGCCCCGGTACCGGCTTGTAGAGCTGGTGCAGCACGCCCAGACCTGTGTAGCAATCCGACACGCTGGGCGCGATGAGCCTGAAGCCGTAGATGTCCGTGACCTGCGCAAAGCTGAGGTTCTTCAGCCGCATCTTGCGGTAGATCGAGAAGACGGACTTTTCGCGACCCGCGACGTCGATCTTGATCCCGGCCTTGGCAAACGCGGTCTTCACTTCCCTGTCCACCTTGCGGATCAGGTCGCGCCTGCGGCTGCGGGCCTTCTCGACGGCCTTGGTCAGGATCGCATTGCGCCACGGGTGCAGGTAGGCAAACGACAGGTCCTGCAGTTCCCGATACATCTGGTTGAGCCCCAGCCGGTGCGCGATCGGCGCATAGATCTCGAGCGTCTCCGACGAAATGCGGCCCCACTTCTCGCGCCGCATGCTGCCCAGCGTGCGCATGTTGTGCACGCGGTCGGCGAGCTTGATCAGGATGACGCGCAAGTCGCGCGACATCGCCAGCAGCATCTTGCGAAACGACTCGGCCTGGTTCTCCTCGCGCGTGTCGAACTTCAACTTGTCGAGTTTCGTCAGCCCCTCCACCAGGTCCGCCACCGGTGTCCCGAAGCGCTCTACCAGTTCGGCCTTGGTGACGCCGCAGTCCTCCAGCACGTCGTGCAGCAAGGCCGCCATCAACGCGACTGCATCCAGCCGCCATTCGGCACACTGCGCGGCGACCGCGATCGGGTGGGTGATGTAGGGTTCGCCGCTGTGGCGCATCTGCCCGAGATGGGCTTCATCGGCGAACCGGTAGGCCTGGCGAACGTTCTCGATCTCGGCTGGACCGAGGTAGTCCAGGCGTGAGGTCAGCGCGGCGAAACTCGCCGCAGCGGCATTGATGGCTGCTGGGTTGGGGACGGGTGCAGTGCGCTCCCTGCGAGGGCGCCTGGCGGATCCGGTCGGGGGGTCGGTGAATTTGCCCACCCGTGGAATATAGCAAGCGCGGCATTCGACGGCAGGCAAGAAAAATGGCACCACCGCGGGTGCCATGCTGCAGTGGGTGTCGCGGCGCCGCGACGACCGTCAGATCGGGACTTTTTTCAGCATCTCCAGGCCGATCTTGCCGGCAGCGATCTCGCGCAGCGCGGTCACGCCGGGCTTGTTCTTGCTCTCGATCTTGGCCGCATGGCCCTGGCTCAGCATGCGTGCGCGGTAGGTGGCAGCCAGCACCAGCTGGAAACGGTTGGGAATCTGCTCGAGGCAATCTTCGACAGTGATGCGTGCCATGGTGTCTCCGGAGAGCGAGGGGTGTCTAGAGGATGTTCAGCGCGCCGAAGGTGCCTGCGCGGGCGCGGCGCTGGACCGCATACCTGAGCCGCTGCGCATGCACGATCGCCTTGAGGTCGAATAGTGCGCGGTCAAAAGAGTCGTTGATTATAACGAAGTCGAATTGATGCACATGCGCCATCTCCATTGCGGCATTGCGCAGCCGCAACGCGATGGTATCGACGGCATCCTCGCCGCGCCGCTCCAGCCGGGCGCGCAGTTCCTCCCAACTCGGCGGCAGGATGAAGATCGACACCGCGTTGGCAAACACTCGCTTGATCGACTGCGCGCCCTGGACGTCGATCTCCAGCACCACGTCGGACCCCTGGTTCATCCGCTGCGCGATCGCCTGGCGCGACGTTCCGTACCGGTAGCCGTGGACGTTGGCCCATTCGACGAATCCATCGGCCGCGACCATGGCGTCGAATTCCGCGTCGGACACGAAGTGGTATTCGCGCCCATTCATGTCCTGGCCGCGCGGCGGCCTCGTGGTGTGCGAAATCGAGGGTCCGACCTGTGAGTCGAGCTCCATCAGTGCCTTCACCAGGCTGGACTTGCCGGCGCCGCTCGGCGCCGCGACGACAAACAGGTTTCCGGGATATTCCATGTGCGATGGAGGATGGCGTGCCGATGGGCCCTGGCGGGCTTCGGGCGGGGCTCATTCTATGTTCTGCACCTGCTCGCGCATCTGCTCGATCAGCACCTTCATGTCCACCGAGATGTGGGTGAGTTCGAGCGCAGCCGACTTCGAACCCAGGGTGTTGGCTTCACGGTGCAGTTCCTGGATCAGGAAATCGAGCCGCTTGCCGATTTCGCCGCCCCTGGCCAGCAGCCGTTCGATCTCGTCCAGATGTGCCTGCAGCCGGGTGAGCTCTTCGGCCACGTCGATTCGGATGGCAAACGCGGTCGCCTCCGACAGTGCCCGGTCGTGCGCGGCTTCCGGTGCGATGCCAGTCTGGGTCGACTGCATCGCCTCATTCCAGCGGTCCAGGAAGCGCTGGCGCTGGGCCGCCACGAGTTGCGGAACCAGGGGGCCGGCTTGGCGGGCCAGCGCCCGGATGTCTTCGATTCGCGTGGTGAGCGCAGTTGCCAGGCGGGCGCCTTCGCGCTGGCGCGCAAGGACCAGTGCCTGCAGTGCCTTCTCGGCCACCGTGCCGAGCTCCTCGCGCCAGTCGTGCGGCCCGGATTGCTCACCCGTGGCCAGTCTGAGGACATCGCTCACGCGCAGTGGCTGCGCGTCCGGTATCCAGCTGCGGATCGTGTCCTGTAACGAGCCCAACCGCTGCAGCAGGCGTGCCGAGGGTTCCGCCACGCTGCTGGGCGAGCCCGACTCGATGGTGGCGCGCAATTCGACCTTGCCACGCTTGAGGCGCCCGGCGAGCATGTCGCGCAGCATCGGCTCGAATGTACGCAACTCCTCCGGCAGTCGCAGCGTGAGGTCCAGGAAGCGGCTGTTGACGGAGCGGATTTCCAGACCCAGCCAACTGCCGCTGACGCCGCGGGACTCCGAGCCGGCGGCCGCGGCGGCGGCGCTTCCTTGAGCCGCCGCGTAACCGGTCATACTGTAAACTGCCATTGGATTCGTCGTTTCTGTCGGCTATGGGCGCCAGGTGCCGCGTCTTGCCGCGTCTTGGCGCGGTTCGCGCCTGCAGTACGCCATTCTCTGAGGTATGTCGAAGGTAAAACCCGCCGCGTTGCCGCCCGATACCATGATTGGCGGCTACCGCATTATCCGCAAAGTCGCCGCGGGCGGGTTCGGTGTCGTGTACCTGGCGCTCGACGCGGAAGGTCAGCAGGTGGCGGTGAAGGAGTATCTTCCCGCTTCGCTGACGTCACGCGCGCCAGGCGAACTCGCGCCGCAGGTGCCGCCCGAGAAATTGTCGCTCTACCGGCTCGGCCTGAAGAGCTTCTTCGAGGAAGGCCGCGCGCTGGCGCAGATATCGCACCCCTCGGTCGTGAGCGTGATGAACTTCTTCCGCGAGAACGAGACGGTGTACATGGTGATGAACTTCCTGGAAGGCGCGGCCCTGCAGGATTTCATCATCACCGCGCGCGACCTCAAGCAGCAGAAGGTGTTTCGCGAGTCGACCATCCGCTCGCTGTTCGACGAGATCCTGCGCGGCCTGCGCATCGTGCACCAGCACAAGATGCTGCACCTGGACATCAAGCCGGCGAACATCTTCATCACCGATGACAACAAGGCGGTATTGATCGATTTCGGCGCGGCACGAGAAGTCCTGAGCAAGGAGGGCAATTTCATCCGGCCGATGTACACGCCGGGATTTGCCGCGCCCGAGATGTAC
>JBDHRZ010000016.1:0-16890 GCA_039807845.1 Rhodoferax sp. | reverse complement strand
TGCCGTGCACGGCATCCGGGCCGGGGCGTATGAGCTGGCCATCGGCGCCGGCGTCGAATCGATGTCGCGCGTGCCCATGCCGCCCTCCTTCAAGCCCGGCGCGCCGCTGGGCGCGCAGTACAGCCCGCTCGAACTGGCGCGCTACCAGGCCACCCCGCTGCTGGCGCAAGGCGACTCGTCGGAGTTGATGAACCAGCGCTTCGGCCTCACGCGCGAGGCGCTCGACGCCTACAGCGTGCGCAGCCACCAGCGTGCCCACGCGGCCTGGCAGGCAGGCCGTTTCGCTGGCCAGTTGGTACGCATCGCTGCGGATCCATCGGACCCCGACAGCCCACTCGTCGATGTCGACGAAGGCGTGCGTGCCGACCCCGACCCGCAGAAGATGGCGACGCTCAAGACGATCTTCGCCGCCGATGGGGCGACCACGGCAGCCAACTCCTCGCAGATCAGCGACGGCGCCGCAGCATTGCTGCTCGCAAGCCGTGGCTACGCCGAACGGCACGGGCTCAAGCCCCGCGCACGCTTCGTGAGTACGGCGGTCGCCGGGGCGGATCCGGTGATCCAGTTCACGGCGGTGCTCGATGCCACCCGCAAGGCGCTGCAGGAGGCCGGCCTGCGAGTCGCAGACATCGACCTGTTCGAGGTCAACGAAGCGTTTGCCGGTGTGCCGCTCATGTTCCAGCAGGAATTCGGCATCCCGGATGAAAAGCTCAACGTCAATGGCGGCTCGGTGGCGATCGGTCATCCGCTGGGCTCCACCGGGGCGCGCATGCTCACCGACCTGCTGGTCGAACTCGAGAGCCGCGGCGCCCGCTACGGACTGCAGACGATCTGCGAGGCCTCGGGCACCGCCAACACCACCATCATCGAACGTCTCTAGGGGTCAGGTCTTGCCTTTTGCCCCCACCCCCTCCACAAGCGCCTCTGACGAGCCAGGTCTTGCTTGTTGCCCCCTCCACCGGAGCACGTCAATGCCACACAGCCGCAAACACGAGGAAGAGACGCCATGAGCGAGGTACTGGCCAGCCGTGACGGTACCATCGCCACCCTCACGCTGAATCGGCCAAAGGCCCGCAACAGCCTGAATCGCGCGGTGTTCGAAGGCCTGCTTGCACAGTTGTCGCAGTTGCGCCGGGACGATGCGGTGCGCGCCGTCATCCTGACCGGCGCCGACGGCGTGTTCTGTGCCGGTGCGGACATCACCGCGTTCGACGCGCTGCGCGCCGAGCCACTGCTGGGCGAGCGCACGGCGTCCGGCGCCGCCGTATGGAGCGAACTTGCCAGCTTCCCCAAACCGGTGATCGCGGCCGTCGAAGGGCTGGCGCTGGGCGGTGGGCTGGAACTGGCGCTGGCCTGCGACATCGTGCTCGCCGGCGCGGGCGACCGCTTCGGGGTGCCGGAAGTCAAGCTGGGCGCGATCCCCGGCGCCGGGGGCACGCAACGCCTGATCCGCTCGATCGGCAAGTCCAAGGCCATGGCCCTGCTGCTCACCGGAGACTTCATCGACGCGCGCAAGGCCTGCGAAGCGGGCATCGTCGCCGAGGTGGTGCCCGCGGGCGAGGCACTTCAGGCGGCCACGGCGATGGCCGCTCGCATCGCTGCCAATTCGCCGCTCGCCGTGGCGCTGGCCAAGGACGCGGCCCTGAGCAGCTTCGAGACCTCGCTGTCGCAGGGGCTGGAGCATGAAAAGCGCAATTTCACGCTGGCCATCTCGTCGGCCGACTGCCACGAAGGACAGGCCGCCTTCCTGCACAAGCGTGCACCGAATTTCACCGGCAACTGAGGGACACCATGAGCGCCTTGTTTCCGAACTACACGCCATCCTGGGAGACCGACGAGCATCGCGCGCTGCGCGAGCAGGCGGCGCGCTTCTTTGAGGCCGAGGCGGTGCCCAGCCAGCAGCGCTGGGCCAGGCAGCACTACGTGGAACGCGAGTTCTGGCGCAAGGCCGGCGCGGCAGGCCTGCTGTGTCCGGGCCTGCCGGCCGAATACGGCGCCGGCGGCGGCGATTTCAGCCACGAAGCGGTGGTGGCACAGGAGCTGGCGCTGTCGCGCGACACCGCGTTCAGCTCGGCGTTTTCGGTGCACTCCACGATCGTCTCGCACTACATCGCCGCCTACGCGAGCGAGGAGCAGAAGCAGCGCTGGATCCCGAAGCTCGCCAGCGGCGAGATGGTGCTGGCGATCGCGATGACCGAGCCAGGCACCGGCTCCGACCTGCAGGCGGTGCGCACCACGGCGCGGCGCGACGGCGACAGCTACGTGATCAACGGCAGCAAGACCTTCATCTCCAACGGCAGCACCTGCGACCTGCTCATCATCGTGGCCAAGACGGATCCGTCGCTGGGCGCGAAGGGCGTGTCGCTGCTGGTGGCCGAAACGCGCGACCTGCTCGGCTTCGAGCGCGGCCGCGTGCTCGAGAAGATCGGCCAGCACGGCCAGGACACGCGCGAACTCTCGTTCACCGACATGCGCGTGCCCGCGGCCAACCTGCTCGGCGGCGTCGAAGGCCAGGGCTTCATCCAGCTCATGACACAGTTGCCGCGCGAACGCCTGATCATCGGCGTCATGGCGGTGGCAGCGGCCGAGGCGGCCGTGCTCGAGACCATCGCCTACACCAGGCAGCGCCAGGCGTTCGGCCGGCCCATCATCGAGTTCCAGAACAGCCAGTTCGTGCTGGCCGAGTGCAAGACCGACGTGCTGGCCGGCAAGACGCTCACCGACTACTGCATCGCGCAATACCTGCGCGGCGAACTCGACGCGGCGACCGCCTCCATGGCCAAGCTGTGGGGGACGGACAAGCAGGTCGAGATCATCGACCGCTGCCTGCAGCTGTTCGGCGGCTACGGCTACATGATGGAGTACCCGATCGCGCAGATGTATGCCGCCGCGCGCGTGCAGAAGATCTACGGCGGAACCAACGAGATCATGAAGATCCTGATCGCACGCAATCTCTGAAGCGCTTTTCAGGGCGTACCCGCGCGTCATGGTTCGGGGGTTGCCCCGGTGCATGACACTGGCTGCGGTGCACCACACGGCAACAGATTCCATCCACCAACCCGGAACATTACCATGCAACTCAATTCCAGCATTGCCGCCGTCGTCACCGGCGGCGCCTCCGGCCTGGGCGCGGCAACCGTGCGTCGGCTGGCCAGCCGTGGCGTCAGGGTCGCCATCTTCGACCTGAACGAGACCGCCGGCGCCGCGCTGGCGCGCGAGGCCGGGGGCGTCTTCTGCAAGGTCGACGTCACCTCCGAAGAGCAGGTCGATGCCGCCTTTGCCAAGGCACGCGCCGCGATCGGCCAGGAACGCATCCTGGTCAACTGCGCAGGCACCGGCGAGGCGATCAAGACCGCCAGCCGCGACAAGAAGACCGGCGAGATCCGCGCGTTCCCGAGCGCGCGCTTCGACCGCATCATCCAGATCAACCTGGTCGGCACGTTCCGCTGCATCGCGAAATCCGCCGCAGGCATGCTGACACTCGCGCCGCTGGCCGACGGCGAGCGCGGCGCGATCGTCAATACCGCCTCGGCGGCAGCGCAGGACGGCCAGATCGGCCAGGCGAGCTACTCGGCCAGCAAGGCGGCCATCGTCGGCATGACGCTGCCGATCGCGCGCGACCTGATGGACGAAGGCATCCGCGTCAACACCATCCTGCCGGGTCTGTTCGGCACTCCGCTGCTGCAAAGCCTGCCCGAACACGTCAGGGGAGCGTTGGCAGCGTCGGTGCCCTTTCCCAAGCGCCTGGGCGAGCCCGACGAATACGCGCAGGCGGTGGAATTCCTCGTCACCTGCGGCTACATGAACGCGGAATCGATGCGGCTGGACGGCGCGATCCGCATGACGCCGCGCTGACCCGGGCCGGCACCGCCATCCGGGCCGTGCCGTCTGGCGCGCCCGCTCAGCGCCGCGCCGGGGCCGCGCTGACGCCCTCGACCAGCCAGTCCATCGCCAGCAACTGGGCGTCGGTGAGGGTCTGGCCGGCAGCGATCACGACCCTGCCGGCGTTGTCGCGCACCGCCGTGCGGGCATGGAAAGGGTGCAGCCGGCCGGCCGCGATCTCCTGCTGGCGCGCCAGCACCTCGTCGCGCGCGGCCGCGCCGACTTTCGGACCGAAATCGCCGACCCGGATCATGCCCTCGCGAATGCCACCCCACAGCGAACTGCTCTTCCAGCTGCCATCGAGCACCGCACGGACCCGGCGCGTGTAGTAGTCGCCCCACTCGTGCTTCACCGCCGCGATCTGCGCCTGCGGCGCCACCGTACGCATGTCCGAATGGTAGGCCACCGCCAGCTTGCCGCGCTCCTGCGCCGCCACCATGACCGCGTTGGATGCGGTGTGGAACGCCAGCACGTCCGCACCCTGGTCCATCAGCGCCATCGCCGCATCGCGCTCGCGCGCCGGATCGAACCAGGTCTGCAGCCAGACCAGCTTCACGCGCGCCTGCGGGTCGACCGAGCGCATGCCCAAAGTGAACGCATTGATGCCCTGCAACACCTCGGGAATCGGGAAGCCGGCGACGTAGCCGGCCACGTGCGTCCTGCTCATGCGCGCCGCCAGCACCCCCGAGAGATATCGCCCCTCGTAGTAGCGCGCATTGGCGATCGCCACGTTGGGCGCCATCTTGTAGCCGGTGATCGACTCGAAGCGCACGTCGGGAAAGTCGCGCGCCACCGTGAGCGTCGGCTCCATGTAGCCGAAGCTGGGTGTGATGATCAGCTTGTGCCCCTGGCGCGCCAGGTCGCGGATCACGCGCTCGGCATCCGGCCCCTCGGCCACGTCCTCCACCACCGTGCTGGTCACGCGCGGCGGCGCACCGGCCGGGTTGAGCGCCGCCAGCATGGCCTTGCGACCTTCGTCGTGCTGGTGCACCCAGCCCGCATCGGTGAGCGGCGTGACATAGACAAACCCGACCTTGAGCGGCGGCGCACTCTGCGCCCGCACGCCGGACAAGGGGGGGAACAGGAAAACACAGGCGGCCGCGAACGCGGCGGTGAGGTTTTTGACCATGGTTGTCCTCGACATGGCTCCGGGATGACAGGCGCCCGCCGGAGCAACGGGTCTGCGCGGATTTTAGGAGGCTGTCGGGCTTCGGGGAGGCTATCGGGTTTCTGGGAGGCTGGGGACGCGCGACTCTTGCTTTCGGCGCCTCAAGCTCAACAGGCCCCTTGTGCGAGGCCAGATGCCAGCATATTGCCAGCCAGCTCAGGGACAAACGAGAATGCCATGATTCACCGCAATCGAGTCCAAACCATTGCCATGGTTACCGTCGCATTGTTCGAAGCCAAGAACCGCCTGTCTGAACTCGTGGACCGTGCGATGGCCGGCGAGGTGATCGAGATCACGCGCCGTGGCAAGGTGGTGGCGCACCTTGGCCCACCCGGTGGTGCCGCGACGCAGCAGCGCAAGGCACAGGAGGCCATCGCCAGCCTGCAGCGCGCAAGTCAGGGCGTCAGCCTGGGCAGGCTCGCGAGTCGTGACCTGATCCGCGCGGGATGTCGTTGATGGTGTCGTCGCGCGTCGTGGCGCGTGACGACACTGAACGCCCCTCGCCCGGCACGACCAGGGTGATCCCGATCGACCACCCTATCTCTGCCGGCATGCTCAGATCAGCCCTTCGGCCTTCATCGCGCGCTGCACCGCCGGCCGCGCCGCCATGCGCGCACGCCAGGCGAGCAGGTTCGGAAACGGCGACAGGTCGATCTTCATCGGCGCGGTCCAGTTCGTCACGGTGAACAGGTAGGCGTCGGCGACGCTGAAGTCCTTGCCCATCAGGTAATCCTTGCCGGCGAGTTCGCCGTCGACCCACTTCAGGCGGTCGAGCAATCGTGCCGTACTGAGCTTCTTCGCCTCGTCCGGCATGGCCGGATTGAACAGCGGCGAGAAACCCTTGTGGATCTCGGTGGCGGTAAAGTTGAGCCACATCTGCATCTGGTAGCGCGCCAGCGTGCCGTTGGCCGGTGCAAGCTGCTTCTGCGGCACCTGGTCGGCGACGTATTGCGCCAGCACCGCGCATTCACGCAGGCCGGTGCCGTCGTCGAGCACCAGGTAGGGCACGTAGCCCAGCGGGTTGACCTTGCGGTAGTCCGAGCCGTCCGGCAGGACCTTGGTCTTGGTCGGAGCGGCGATCGCCTCGTAGGACAGGCCGGATTCCTCCAGTGCGATGTGGGTGGAAAGCGAGCAGGCGCCGGGGGAGTAATACAGTTTCATCATGATCTCGGTTCAGGAAGTGGGATGGGTTGCGGGTTGGAACTGCCGGGAGCGAAACATTGCGCGGGCGGGCAGCCCCGCCGGGTCGTTGTCCGGCGCCAGCGCGATCGCGGCACGAACGCGAGGCGGCCCCAGACACTGCACCGGGCGGCAGCGTAGCAGAAGCGCGACTGCGGCGCCGGCATGGGGATACCATGCGTGGGCTGATCACCCGCTGCAGGAGTACGCGATGACAAACATCTCGATGCACGAAGTCGCCGTGATACGGCTCGCACGCGTGCTGGAAAACCTCTCGCATCTGCTCGACAGGGCGCAGGCGCACGTGGACGCCGGCCACGTCGACATGGCGGCGCTCATGAGCCGGCGCCTGATCGAGGACATGTATCCGTTCTCCAAACAGGTGCAGATCGCCTGCGACAAGGCGCGCAGTGTGGTGGCGCGCCTGGCCGGCCTCGAAGTGCCCGGCTACCCCGACGACGAGACGACGCTGGCCCAGTTGCAGCAGCGCATCGCGCGCAGCGTCGCGTTCCTGCGCAGCGTGCCGCCCGAGCGCATCGACGGCACGGAAGACCAGCTGATCGAACTGCCGGTGACCGGCAAACCGACGCGCTACCGTGGGATGCAACTGCTGCTGGGCCACTCGCTGCCCAACGTGTTCTTCCACACCGTGACCGCGTACAACATCCTGCGCCAGCTCGGCGTGCCGGTGGGCAAGCGCGACTTCCTCGGTGAACCCTGAGCGGCTGCGGAGCACGCGCCGAGCCAGGGGTGCTCAGGCTTGCCGGCAGACGGCGCTCGAACCGCGCACCACCAGCGCGGGCGCGAACCGGGACACGGCCGGTGGGTGGCCCATCGACGCATCCGCGCCACCTTCGAAGCGCAGCAGCAACAGGCTGGTCGCGTAGCGCCCCATCTCCTGCACCGGCAGTTGCACCGTGGTCAGACCATCCCCGACCAGCTTGAACCAGACCGGATCGCCGTAGCCCACGAGCGAGATATCCTGCGGCCAGCGCAGCTGCAGCGAGCGCAGCGCATCCAGCGCGCCGATGGTGAGGCTCGAGCTGCCGATCACCAGCGCGCTGGGCCTGTGCGTGCCGCCAAGCATCGACGTGACCGCGTGCCGGGCGAACTCCGGGCGCGGCGGGCCCAGTGCGCTGCGGCCGGCGTCCAGAGCGTGCTCAGCCATCACCGCGCGAAAGCCCTCCAGCCGGTCGCGTCCGCAGCTGATGTCCGGGTGCGTGCCGACGTAGCCGATCGCGCGATGGCCGCACTGCACCAGGTGGCGGGTGGCAGCGGCGATGCCGGCGAAGTCGTCGATCAGCACCGCGTCATGCGCGATGCCGGGGTGCCGGCGCACGAGCTGCGCGGCGTTGGCACTGCGCAGCATCTCCAGCGTCTCGGGCCGGGGCTGGCTGGTGGGCGTGATGATGATCCCCGCCGCACGTGACATGAGCAGCGCGCGCACGTCTCCCATCTCGCGCTCGGGCTTGTCCTCGGTGATGCTCAGCGCAAGGTGGAACCCGCGCGCGGCCGCCGCGTCGGCGACGATCTGCGCGATCGATGCGTAGAACTCGTTCTGGATGTCGGGGATGACCAGCCCGAGCACCGGTCCGTGCGTGCCACGCATGCTCTGCGCGAGACCATTGGGCACGTAGCCCAGCGCGCGTGCGCGCGCCTGGACCTTGAGCCGCGTCTCGGCCTTGATCGCCGGATGGCCGGCCAGTGCCCGCGAGACGGTCGAATGCGACAGCTGCAGGTCCTGCGCGATGTCGCGCAGCGTCACCGTACCGCCGGCCGCCGCTGCGCCGTGCCCGGCCGCAGTCTTCATGGCGCCGGGCGCAGCCACGGCATGGCCTGCAGTTGGCGCGCCTGGAAGGCCTCGATCGCATCGAGCTTGCGCGCGCTCATGCCGATGTCGTCGAGCCCCTCCAGCAAGGCGGTACGCCGCGCCGGGTCGATGCGAAAACCATACACGCTGCCGTCGGGGCCGGTCACCTCCATCGTCCGCAGGCTCACGCGGCAGTGCGCGCCCGGGCGCTGCTGCAACTGCTGCAGCAGCGTGGCCACCTGCGCAGCCGGCAACTCCACCGGCAGCAGGCCGTTGTTCAGGCTGTTCTCATGGAAGATCGGCCCGAAGCTGGGCGCGATCACGGCGCGCACGCCGTAGTCCAGGTGCGCCCACACCGCGTGCTCGCGCGAAGAACCGCAGCCATAGTTGGCACCCGCCACGATGATGCAGGCGTTGCGATACGCCGGCTGGTTCAGCACGAAGTCCGCCCTCGGCCTGCCCGCGCCGTCGTAGCGCCAGATGCCGAACAGGCCCTCGCCCAGGCCGCGGCGCGTCACCGTCACCAGCCAGCGTGCGGGGATGATGGTGTCCGTGTCCACGTCGCTGCGCTCGAGCGGCAGCGCGACACCCGCGACTTCGTCAAACGCCTGCATGGTCCGCTCCCAGTTCACGGAAATCGACGACGCAGCCCGCGATCGCGGCGGCCGCGGCACTGGCCGGGCTGGCCAGGTGGGTACGCGCGCCGGGTCCCTGGCGCCCCTCGAAGTTGCGGTTCGAGGTCGAGACGCAGCGCTCCCCGGACGCCACCTTGTCGGCATTCATGCCCACGCACATCGAGCAACCCGGCTGGCGCCAGGCAAGACCCGCCTCGGTGAAGACACGGTCCAGCCCGAGCGCCTCGGCCGCGCGCCGCACGCGGGCCGAGCCCGGCACCACCATCGCCTGCACATGCCCGGCCACACGCCGGCCCTTGACGATGGCCGCCGCGCTGACGAGATCCGACAGGCGGCCATTCGTGCACGAGCCGATGAACACCCGGTCGATGCGCTGGCCGCGCAACGGCGCACCGGGCTGCAAGCCCATGTAGTCGAAGGCGCGGCGCCACTGCGCGGCCTCGGCCTCGCTGGCGGCGTCGCCCGGCACGGGCAAGGCCTCGCCGATGTCGACCACCTGCGCCGGCGTGGTGCCCCAGCTCACCTGGGGCGCGTGCAGTTGCACGTCGATCCACTGCTCGGCCGGATACAGGGCGTCTGCGTCGCCCTGCCAGATGGACCAGGACGCGAGCGCCTGCTCGAGTTGCGGCAAGCCCTGGCAATGCGCGCGCAGGTAGGCCAGCGTGGTCGCGTCGGGCGCGATCACGGCCGCGCGCGCCCCGGCCTCGATGCCGAGGTTGCACAGCGTGAAGCGCCCCTCCATGTCCAGTGCGCGCACGAGCGCGCCATCGAGTTCGAGGAATCCGACGGCCGCACCGCGCACTCCAATGCGCCGCAGCAGGTGCAGCGCGAGATCCTTCGCCGACAGGCCGCTGGCCATGCGGCCCTCCACACGCATGCGCATCGCCTGCGGCTTGCGCAGCGCCAGCGTCTGGGTCGCCAGCACGTGCTCGACCTCCGAAGTGCCGATACCCCAGGACCAGGCGCCCAGCGCGCCCAGCGTGCAGGTGTGGCTGTCGCCGCACACCACCGTCATGCCCGGGTGCACGAGCCCCTGCTCGGGCGCGACCACGTGCACGATGCCCTGGCCGGGATCGTCCAGGTCGAAGTGGCGGATGCCGAACGCACGCGCGTTGGCGCGCAGCGCGAGGATCATCTCGGTGCCGCCGGGCACGGTCGCGTCGCCCCGCTGCGGCTCGGTGGAGACGATGTGGTCGGACATCGCGAACGTGCGCTCGGGGTTGTGCACCGGGCGGCCTGCCTCGCGCAGGCCGTCGAAAGCCTGCGGGCTGGTCACCTCGTGCACCAGATGCCGGTCGATGTGCACCAGCGTGCGGCCATCGTCGCGCTCGGCGATGCGGTGCGCATCCCAGATCTTGTCGAACAGGGTGCGGGGCGGAGTAGCAATATGTGTCATGCAGTCGGGATTTTGTCCGAAATCGTGCACACGTTGCAATCATGGCACGATCAACGCCACTCGTACGCCAAGAATGAATTTTCTCGTTGACAGCGAACGAGACCGTTGATATCGTCCAAGCAATTGCACACGTGTGCATAGTTATCTCATCTCTTCTCTCAACAGTCGTCTCGTCAGGCCCCCAGGTCCTCCACATCCAGGCTCCCGTACCCGGATACCCCACGGGTTTGTGTCCTTCCAACCATCCGATGCGCATCACCGACATCCGTGAACTGGCCGTGCCGCTGCAGGGCAACGTCGCCAACGCCCTGGTCAACTTCTCCGAACACACGGTCTCGCTGGTCGCCGTGGTGACCGACGTGGTGCGCCAGGGCCGCCCGCTGGTCGGACTCGCGTTCGATTCGATCGGACGCTACGCGCAGGGCGGGTTGATGCGCGAGCGCTTCATTCCGCGCCTGCGCGCGGCCGCGCCCGCCGAACTGCTCGACGCATCGGGCAGTGCGTTCGATCCGGCGCGCGCGCTGCAGGTCATGATGCGCAACGAAAAGCCCGGCGGCCACGGGGACCGTGCAGCCGCGGTCGCGGCGCTGGAGTTGGCGTTCTGGGACCTGAACGCCAAGCTGCGCGACGAGCCGGCCTGCCAGACCATCGCGCGCCAGTTCGGCCGGGTGCCGTCGGACGGCGTGCACGTGTACGCGGCAGGCGGCTACTACTACCCCGGCGACCACACGCACAGGCTGGCCGACGAACTGCAGCGCTACCGCGCGCAAGGCTTCAGCGCGTTCAAGATGAAGATCGGCGGCGCAAGCCTGGCCGAGGACATGGAGCGCGTGCACCTGGCGCTGGACATTGCCGGGTCCGGCGCCAAACTGGCGGTGGACGCCAACGGCCGCTTCGATCTCCCGACCGCCCTGGCCTACGCCGATGCGCTCGCGCCCCTGCAACTGCGCTGGTTCGAGGAAATCGGCGACCCGCTCGACTACCACCTGAACCAGCAGGTGATCGCGCACTATGGCGGGCGCGTCGCCACCGGCGAGAACCTGTTCTCGCTGCCCGACGTGGCCAACCTGCTGCGCTTCGGCGGCATGCGCCCCGGCCTGGACGTGTTCCAGATGGACGCCGGACTGAGCTATGGTCTGGGCGAGTACGCGCGCATGCTCGCGCTCATGGAGGCACACGGCTTCGAGCGCACGCAGGCACACCCGCACGGCGGGCACCTGATCAACCTGCACATCGCAGTCGGCCTGAACCTGGGTGGCTGCGAAGCCTACCCCGGCGTGTTCCAGCCATTTGGCGGCTACCCGCCGGGCTGCGCGGTCGGTGGCGGCCTGGTCCGGCCGACCGATGCGGCAGGTTTCGGGCTGGAAGAAAAACCCGAACTGGCGCCGGCCCTGCGCGCACTGCTCGGCTGAACACCGGCACGAGAAGCGCACACAGCACATGAACAGGCATCTGCCTACCCGCGGCACGGCGCGCAAACACGCTGGCGCAAGGCCACGCGGCGCAGGTGCCGGCCCGGCGCAGGAAATCCGAGGAGACACACAATGAAGATCGCAGTAGTCGGGTGCGGGGCGATGGGTTCGGTCTACGCCGGGCTGCTGTCGAGTGCCGGCAACGAGGTGCTGGTGGTGGACCGCTGGCCGGCCCACGTGGCGGCGATCCGCGCCGGCGGCCTGCATGTCGAGGGTGCCAGCGGTGATCGCACCGTGCAGGTACAGGCCTTCGGCGAGGCGCCGGCACAGACGGTGGATCTGGTGATCGTCGCCACCAAGGCGCTGCAGACGGCCCAGGGCGCGCAGGACGCCCGGGCGCTGCTCGCGCCGCACACCGTCGTGCTGACGATCCAGAACGGGCTGGGCAGTTCGGACGTGGTGGCGCAGGCCGTCGGCGGCGAGCGGCTGCTGGTAGGCGTGGCGGCTGCATTCGGCGCCTCGCTGCGCGCGCCCGGCCATGCCCACCACGAAGGCATGGCAGCGATCCGGCTCGGCCCGTACACGGCCGACCCGACCCGGGCACCGGCCGGCCTGGCGGCGCAGCAAGCCGAGGCCGTCGCCGCACTGTGGCGCGCGGCCGGCTTCAACGCCCAGGCCGTGGTCGACGTGCTGGCCATGCAATGGGAAAAACTGATCTGCAACGTGGCCTACAGCGCGCCGTGCGCCCTCACTGGCATGACGGTGGGCCAGGCGATGGACGACCCCGAGATCGGGCCGGTGAGCCGCGCCGCCGCCGTCGAAGCGCTCGAAGTTGCGCGCGCGCGCGGCGTGGCCGTCACGGTGACGGATGCGGTTGCGCACGTGCGCGCCTTCGGCGCACGCGTCGCCGCTGCGCGGCCTTCCGTGCTGCTCGACCACGGTAACCGCCGCCCGAGCGAGATCGACGTCATCAACGGCGCCATCCCGAAACAGGCCGCGCTGTGCGGCATGCAGGCACCGGTGAACGCCACGCTTACCGCGCTGGTCAGGCAACGCGAGCGCGGCTTCGCCTGAAACCCGACGCACGAACTTTCTGCAACCAACCAACCGACGAGGAGACACGATGGACTCTCAACGCAGACGCGCCGTGAAGACGATTGCCGCCACCGCATTGCTGCCCGCTGCGCTGGCAGGCAGCCGAATCGCACGCGCACAGCAGGGCTACCCGAACAAGCCGATCCGCCTGATCGTCCCGTTTGCCGCCGGCGGCACCACCGACGTGCTGGCGCGGCTGATCGCGCAGCACCTGTCCACCGGCCTCGGACAGCAGGTGGTGGTGGACAACAAGGGCGGTGCCAACGGCAACATCGGCACCGACCTGGCCGCGAAATCGCCCGCCGACGGCTACACCATCGTGATGAGCTTCGACGGCACGATGACGATCAACCCGCACACCTACGCCAAGCTGCCGTTCGACCCGCAGCGCGACCTGGCGCCGCTCATCAACATCGGCCAGGTGTCACTGGTGATGGTGCTGCACCCCTCCGTCAAGGCGAACACCATCCAGGAATTCGTGGCGCTGGCCAAGTCCGCGTCCACCCCGCTGTTCTACTCTTCGGCCGGCATGGGCAGCACCGGCCACGTCGCGGGTGAACTGTTCTCCGCGCGCGCGGGCATCCACATGTCGCACGTGCCGTACAAGGGCGGTGCGCCCGCATTGCAGGACCTGCTCGCGGGGCAACTGCAGATGCTCGTGACGGCGCTGCCCACGGTGGAGGCGATGATCGGCAACGGCAAGCTGCGCGCGCTGGCAGTCACCTCGAGCAAGCGCCTGCGCGCGCTGCCCAACGTGCCGACCATCGGCGAGGTCTATCCCGGCTACGACGTGGCGTCCTGGTACGGACTGCTGGCGCCGGCCGGCACGCCCGATCCGGTCATCCAGCGGCTCAACACGGAGATCAACAAGGTGCTGGCACAGAAGGACGTGCGCGAGCGCTTCGAGACGCTCGGCGTCGAGCCGCTGGGCGGCACGACGCAGCAGTTCGCCGCCACCATCAAGACCGACACCGAGAAATGGGCCAAGGTGGTGAAGGCCGCCGACATCCGGATCGAGTGATGGCGCAAGGGCTGGGGCGAAACACCCAGCCTGTCCATGACGCGCCGGCTTCATGTCGTGCGACGCGCACGTCGGCCGTGGGGTGACCGCGCTGGCGTGAACCGCAGGCTCAGCGAAAATCTTCGAAATGGGCGTTCAGGCACTCTAGGTGGCGCGCGCGTGCCGGCGCGTCCAGGAAACTGGCCTCGAAGCTGTTCGCCGCCAGTTGCCAGGCCTGCTGGGCGCCCAGCCCGAGCGCCGCGAAGGTGCGCGTGAAGTTCTCGTTGATGTAGCCACCGAAGTAGGCCGGGTCGTCCGAGTTGACGGTGGCGACCACGCCGGCCTCCAGCAACCGGCCGAGGTTGTGCGTGTCCAGCGTCGGGAACACACGCAACTGCAGGTTGGACAGGGGGCAGACGGTGAGCGGGATCGCCTGCGCGACCAGGCGCTGCATCAGCGCGGCATCGTGCGTGGCCTGCACGCCGTGGTCGATGCGCTCGACGCGCAGCACGTCCAGCGCGCTCCAGATGTAGGCTGGCGGCCCCTCCTCGCCGGCATGCGCAACCAGCCGAAAGCCCAGCTCGCGGCAGCGCGCGAACACGCGCGCGAACTTCTCCGGCGGATGGCCGAGTTCGCTCGACGCCAGCCCGATGCCAAGGATCTTGTCGCGTAGCGGCAGCACCTGTTCGAGCGCCTCGAACGCCTCGGCCTCGCTGAGGTGGCGCAGGAAGCACATGATGAGGGAGGCGCTCATGCCGAATTCGGCCTGCGCGTCCACGCAGGCGCGGTGCAGGCCGTTGACCACGGTGGCCGCGTCCAGCCCGTGGCCGGTGTGGGTCTGCGTGTCGAAGAAGATCTCGGCGTGCAGCACACGGTCGGCGTGCGCGCGCGCCAGATAGGCGTGCGCCATGGCGTGGAAGTCCTGCTCGCTGCGCAGCACCGTGGTGCCAGTATGGTAGATGTCCAGGAAATCCTGCAGGTTGCCGAACACGTAGGCACCGCGCAGCGCCTCCACGCTCGGGTAGCCGATCGGCACGCGGTTGCGCTGCGCCAGCGCAAAGATGAGTTCGGGCTCGAGCGAGCCCTCGACGTGCATGTGCAGTTCCGCCTTGGGCATGCTGCGCAGCAGTTCGGGCAGGCGCTCGAGGGCAACGGGTCTGACTTTCAACGGGGGATTCCTTCGCAAGGGCCGCGCCCAGACACGACGCGGCGATGAAGAAAAAGGGCTGCACACTGGCAGCCCCTTTCGAGTCGACACTGCGCGCACCGAGCGCGCAGTGGCACGGGCTGCACGCCTACTTGGCGCCGGGCACCTTGCCTTCCACCCCCTTGACGTAGAAGTTGATGGCGGTGAGAAACTTGTCGTCCGCAACCACGTCCTTGGCCAGCAGTTCCTTGCCATCGGAGGACATGATCGGCCCTTTCCAGATCGCGAAGCTGCCATCCTTCAGGCCCTTCTTGACCTCGTCGATGCGCGCCTTGGTCTCCGCCGGCACGTCCTCGGCGATCGAGACCAGGTCGATGGCGCCCTCCTTGACACCCCACCAGGAGTTGCCGCCGCCCTTCCAGGTTCCGTCCAGCACCTCCTTGATCGACTTGGTGTAGTACGGCACCCAGTTGATCACGGCCGAAGCCAGGTGCGCCTTCGGGCCGTAGGCGGTCATGTCGGAGTCCCAGCCGAACGCACGCTTGCCTTTGTCCTGCGCGGTCTTGAGCACGGCCGGCGAATCGGTATTCTGGAACAACACGTCGGCGCCGCCGTTGATGAGCGAAGTCGCCGCCTCGGTCTCCTTGGGCGGATTGAACCACTCGTTCACCCACACCACGCGCGTCTTGATCTTCGGGTTGCTCGACTGCGCGCCGAGCGTGAAGCTGTTGAGGTTGCGCAGCACCTCGGGAATCGGCACCGACGCCACCACACCCAGGATGTTGCTCTTGGTCATCTTGCCGGCAACGACGCCGGCCATGTAGGCGCCTTCGTAGGTGCGGCTGTCGTAGGTACGCAGGTTTTCGGCCTGCTTGTAGCCGGTGGCGTGCTCGAACTTCACGGCTGGAAAGTCGGGGGCGATCTTGACCATCGACTCCATGTAGCCGAAGGTGGTGCCGAAGATCAGCTTGTTGCCCTGGCTGGCCATGTCGCGGATCACCCGCTCGGCCTCCGCCGACTCGGGCACGTTCTCGACGAACGAGGTCACGATCTTGTCGCCGAACTCCTTCTCCACCGCCTTGCGTGCCTGGTCGTGCGCAAAGGTCCAGCCACCATCGCCGGCCGGGCCGATGTAGGCGAAGGCGATCTTCAGCGGTTCGGGTTTTGCCGGCGCAGGCGCGGCGGCAGCCGGTGCGGGCGCTGGAGCGGCCGGGGCCGCAGCTTCCTCTTTCTTGCCGCAGCCGGCCAGCATCGCAGCAGCGGCGACCGACAGCGCGGCCATGCGCAACAGCGGCAACTTGTTCCTGGTGTCTTCCTTCATGGGTGTCCTTGTGGTTGTGGGGAGGAGGGAGCCGACAAAAGCGCCGATTATGTTCCGGGATGAAACGGCCTGCCCAACGATGCGGGCATGTTGATGCGTATCCACTGGGGATTGCGCGAAATCAGCGCCAGCACCACGACCGTGGCCAGGTACGGCAGCATGGTCAGGAACTGGCTGGCGATCTGCACCCCCATGCCCTGCAGGTGGAACTGCAGCATCGTGACGCCGCCGAACAGGTAAGCGCCAAGCAGCACGCGGGCCGGCCGCCAGGTCGCGAAGGTGGTGAGCGCCAGCGCGATCCATCCCTTGCCCGAGACCATGCCTTCGACCCACAAAGGCGTGTAGATGATCGACAGGTAGGCACCGGCCAGCCCGCACATGGCGCCGCCCGCGAGCACGGCACCCAGGCGGATGCGGCGTACCGGCAGGCCGAGCGCATGCGCCGATTCGGGGTTCTCGCCCACGCTGCGCAGCACCAGCCCGGCGCGTGTGCGGTACAGGAACCAGATCAGGGCGAGCGCGAACGCCACACAGAAATACACCAGCGGGTGGTGCCGGAACAGCGCCGGGCCGAACCAGGGGATGTCGCCCAGCCAGGGCAGGGCGAATGCGCTGCGCTCGGGCATGCGCGCCTGCACGTAGCCGGTGCCGACGAAAGCCGAAAAGCCGGCGCCGAACAGCGTCAGGGCCAGCCCGGTGGCGTACTGGTTGGTGTTGAGCCAGATGACGAGCAGGCCGAACAGCAGCGCCAGCGCGACGCCGGCGGCGCTGCCCGCGGCAAACCCGAGCCAGTCGCTGCCGCTGTGCACCACGGTGGCGAAACCGGCAATTGCGGCGCACAGCAT
>JBDHRZ010000015.1:0-17110 GCA_039807845.1 Rhodoferax sp. | reverse complement strand
CCAGTTCGGCGGCCATCACCCGCGTCAAGCCTTCGACCGCTGCCTTGGTGGCGGCATAAGGCGATGCGCCGGGGTAGGCGCGCCGGTTGTGGATCGATCCCAGGAAGATGATCGCGCCGCGGCTCGCCTCGAGCCACGGCAACGCCAGGCTCGAAAGCATCATGCCCGAGATCACATTCGTGTCGAAGGCCTGCGCGAGCACCTCCTGCGTGTACCCCTGCACCGGTTGGCGGTACATGTTTGCCGCGTTGTTGACCAGTACGTCCAGTTTGCCTCCGTGCGCGACGGCGGCCTCCACCATGGCCGCGCGATCCTGCTGGCGGGTCACGTCTCCGACCACGGCCCGGCAAGCCGGGCCGATGGATCGGGCGACCGCATCGAGCCTGTCCTGGCGCCGGCCCGAGATGGTGACCCTGGCACCGCGCTGGGCGAACAAGCGTGCCGTGCCCTCGCCGATGCCGGAGCCGCCGCCGGTGATCAGCACCGACATGTTCCCGATGTCGCGCATGCCCGTCGTGCTCCTTGTCAGTGGTCGCCAGTGTCCTGCGGATCGGCCGATGCGCTATTTTTCCTCGACGAACTTGCCGCCCTGGATCCGCATCACCGCGTAGCCGAAACTGGGGATGCGTGTTTCGGGGTCGGTGATCGACCAGGTCCCGCGGCCGATCACGACCGGCAGGTTCTTGGTCGCCTGCATGGCCTGGCGCACCTTTTCACGCGTCGGGTTCGGTCCGGCCGTCTTGATCGCGTGTCCGGCGATGAGTCCCATCGAGTAGCCGACCATCGCCCAGGAGTCCGGTGCCACGTTGTAGCGTCTGGTGTAGTTCTGGATGAATGTCTTCGCGAGCTCGTTCACGCCGCTGGGCACCGACTCCGCAGAGAAGATCGTCCCATCCACGGCGGTTCCACCTGCCTTCACGAAGTTGGCCGAGCCCATGCCGGTGTTGCCCACCAGCAGCGTGTTGGCCGGCATGCCGGCCTGGCGCGCCTGCAGGATGATGTTCGCGCTCAATTCGGGCGGGCTCGACAGGAACAGGCAATCGGCCTTGGCGCTCGCGATCTTGGTGGCGAGCGCGGTGAAGTCGGTGTCCGAGGACAGGACGGACTCCTCGGCGACGATCGCGACACCGCCTTGCTTGACGGCGTCGCGGAACGCCTTGTGCTGCGCGATGTAGCCTTCGTTGTCGCGGATCATCACCGTGAAGCACGCCTTGGGCTTGCGCTTCTGCGCGACGTGCTCGCCGAGCAGCGCCATGTATTGATCGGCCGTCTCCGTCACCTTGAACACCCACGGCCCGGGTTTGAGCACGGCCGGCGAGGTGGCCGTCGTGAAGATCGGGATCTTCAATTCGTTGGCGACTGGCGCCGCTGCCATGGCTTCGCCGGTGGCGACCGGGCCGATCACCATGATCGCGTTGTCCCGCGTGGCCATGCGCGTGATCAGCGCCAATGCCTCCTGGGTGTTGGAGCGGTTGTCCTCCACCATCAGCGTGACCTTGGTCGGGCCGAAATAGTTGCTCGCCTGCATTTCGTCGAATGCCAGCCGCACGGCATTGATCACGGGTGTGCCGACGAACGCGTAGGTGCCGGTGTTGGCCATCACGACACCGAGCTTGACTTCCTGCGCCTGTGCCAGCGACACGGCGCCGGCACAGGCCAGGGTGGCGGCGGCCAAGGTGGGAATCCATCGTTTCATCATCGTCTCCTTTGGTTGGGGAAAAAACGTGTCAGCCCCGGTCGGCACCCTGGCCGAGGTAGTGTGCCGCGACGCGGGGGTCGACGGCGAGTCGATGGCTGGGTCCGGACTGGACGATCCGCCCCTGCTCGATCACGTAGGCACGGTGGGTGATGCTCAGCGCCTGCCTGGCGTTCTGTTCGACCAGCAGGATCGTGAGGCCCTCGCGGTTCAGCGCCAGCAAGGTGTCGAACACCTGCTTGACGATCAGCGGTGCCAGTCCCAGGCTGGGTTCGTCGAGCAGCAGCAGGCGGGGTCCGCCCATCAGGGCGCGGCCGATGGCCAGCATCTGCTGCTGCCCTCCGGACAGCGATCCGGCCGTCTGCGCGCGGCGTTCGGCCAGGATGGGAAACAGGTTCAGCACCCGCTCCAGCGGATACAGCGCCGGACGTCCGCGCAGCGCGGTCGCACCCAGTTGCAGGTTTTCCAGCACCGTCATTTCGGCAAATACCTGGCGCCCTTCGGGGACCTGCAACAGGCCGCTGCGCGAGACGTTCCAGGCCTTGCGCCCGGTCACTTCCCGGCCCTCCAGGCGGATCGATCCTCCTGCGCTCGGCATCTGTCCGCTCACGCAGTTGAGCAGGGTCGACTTGCCGGCGCCGTTGGGTCCGATCAAGGCGACCATTTCCCCCTGCCGCACCGACAGGCTCACGCCACGCAGCGCCTCGATGCCGCTGTAGTTGGCCTTGAGTTCGGCGATCTCCAGCATGCCGTCAGTTCCCCAGGTAAGCCGCTACCACGATCGGGTCGGCGGTCACGGCCTGCGGGCGCCCCTGGGCGATCAGGCGCCCGCCGTCGAGCACGTAGACATGCTCGCACAGACGATTCACGAAGCGCATGTTGTGCTCGATCAGCAGCACGGCCGTGCCCTCGGACGCGAGTTGCCGGAAGATGATCCCCATCGCGTCGGCTTCGACATCGTTCATGCCGGCCACCGGCTCGTCGAGCAGCAGCACCGAAGGCCGCGACGCAATGGCCCGCATGAATTCGACGCGCCGCTGGTGGCCATAGGCCAGGCCACCGGCCGGAAAGCCCGCATAGCGCGTCATGTCGAAGCGCGCCATCAGTTCGAGCGCCTGCGCCCGGATGCGGCGGGTCTCCGCGCGCGCCGCCGGCAGGGCCAGGATGGCCGCGAGCAGGGAGCAGGTTTCGTGGCGATGAAAGCCGCTCATCACGTTGTCGATGGCGGGTGCTTCGTTGAACAGGCGGATGTTCTGGAAGGTGCGCGCCAGCCCGGCCCGGCCGATCTCATGGGGCGAACTCGAGGTCAGATCCCGCGCCCCCAACCGGATGCTGCCGGAAGTCAAGGGCAGCATGCCGGTGATCAGGTTGACGATCGTCGACTTGCCGGCGCCGTTGGGTCCGATCAGACCGGTGATGCGCCCGGGCGGGATTTCCATTGAGACTGCGCTGGCAGCGGTGACGCCGCCGAACTGCTTGCTCACCTTGTCAAGCACCAGGGTGTCACCGGCGGCCTGCGCGCCAGACTGGCGGTGAATGTTCTGGGCGGTCACGGGTTTGCCTCTGGCGTGGCGCTTCTGGCAGCGCGGTCCATGCGCGCGATGCGGCCCCGGTAGAGGGTTTCGACCAAGGTGTCGTAGATACCGCGTGGCAGGTATCCCATCACCAGCACCATGATCAGGCCGTACACCAGGGTGCGGTATTGCGCCAGTGGCCGGGCCAGTTCCGGCAGCGCGAGCAGCACCGCAGTGCCGACCACCGGGCCCCAGATGGAGCGCCTGCCGCCGAGTACCACATAGGAGAGGATCGCCACCACGAACTCGAAGCCGAACCGATTCGGCTCGATCGAATACGAATGAAACGCCTCCAGTCCGCCATAGAAACCGGCAATGGCGCCAGAGAGTGCGAATGCCACGGTCTGGTAGTAGCGCACGGACGCGCCCAGCGAAGCGGCCACCATCTCGTCCTGCCGTATCGCGTCGAAGGCACGGCCCAGGCGGGTCTGGCCGATCGCCCAGACCACATACAGCGTCAGGGCCAGCGCGAGCGCGAGCGTGCCGGTCGATACCACCTTGGGGATGCCGTTCATGCCCATTGCGCCGCCGGTGAGGCTCTCGGCGTAGACGTTCAGCGACAGCACCACCTGCACGAAGGCCAGCGTCGCGATCGCCTGGTACACGCCGCGCAGGCGCGCCAGCGGCAGCGAGAGCAGCATCGACACCAGTGTGCCGACGGCGGCGCCAACCGCGATTGCGAGCGCGGGCGGCAGGCCGGTCTTGAGCGTAAGGCCGGCCGACAGGTAGGCGCCGATCGCGGTCAGGCCGGCGTTGGCGATCGAGAACACGCCCGCGCGCAGCACGATGTACTGGCCCAGCGCCAGGCCCGCGTGCAGCAGGAACAGATCCACCAGCGGACGATAGGCGGTGAAGAGTTCGACCATCAGCGCCCCCGCATGGCACCGGCCTGTGGCTTGCCGAGCAGGCCGTGCGGCCGGAACAGCAGGATCAGGAACAGCAGCGAGAAGATGATGGTGTCGGTCAGGCCGGACGGCAGGAAGGCCACGGTGAGGGTCTGCATCATGCCCAGCAGCAGGCCGGCCAGCAATGCACCCGGGATGCTGCCCAGGCCACCGAGGATGACCACCACGAAGCCGCGCAGCAGGTAGGGCTCGCCCATCAGGAAGTGAATGCTGTTGAACGCCAGGCCGACCAGCACGCCGGCGGCACCCGCCAGTGCACCGGACAGGAAGAAGGTCTGGAAGTAGACGAAGTTCGGATTCACGCCGACCAGCGTGGCGGCGCGCTCATTGCCCGCCACGGCCCGGATCTGGCGACCGAACGCGGTGCGGTTCAGGTACATGGTCAGGCCAAGCACCAGCAGGGCCGCGCAGGCCGCCATCACCAGTTGCAGCGCCGAGACGCGCAAGCCGAACCACTCGAAGATCACCACCGGCATGGTGTCGAACGGGAACCGCATGATCTGGGTGTTGGAGATCTTCTGTGCGATGGCCATGATGGCCAGGCCGGCGCCGATGGACGTGATGATGGCGCCGAACTCCAGTTCCTGCGGGCCGCTCTTGCGCAGCTTTCGAAACGCTCCGATCTCGATCAGCACTGAAAGCAGGCCGCTGCCGAGCATCGCCACGACGAAGCCGGCCCAGAGCGGCCAGCCTGCGAGCACCGTGTACAGCGCGAGGAAGGCGCCGGTCATGAAGACGGCTCCGTGGGCCAGGTTGAGCACCTGGTGGATCCCGAACACCAGCGTGAAGCCGACCGCGAACAGCGCATAGACTCCACCGACGATCAGGCCGTTGAGCAACTGCTGCGCGATCATGGGGCGGCCTCAGGCGCAGTCGGGTGCATGCAGTGCCCGGGCAATGGCTCGTGCGCGCAGATGCTCACGGCCTGGCGGGCGCTTCGCGTGGCACTACTGCCAGCAAGGCACGCGTCGCGCCGCCGTCGACCACCAGTTGCTGGCCATTGATGTAGGAGGCGGCGTCGGACGCCAGGAAGAGCACCGCTTCGGCCACGTCCTGCGCTGTGCCCAGGCGCCGACTCGGGACGGCGGCGCTGCGCAGTTCGCGCACCGCCTGCTGGGCGAAGAACGGCGCCGACAGGCCGGCATCGATGAAGCCGGGCGCCACCGCGTTCACGCGCAGACCGAGCGGACCCCACTCCACGGCCATCAGTTCGGTCAGCTTGGCCAGACCTGCCTTCGAGGGTGGATATGCGCCGCTGTTGGGCCCCGGCGTGAGGCCGCTGATCGAGGTGATGTTGATGATGCAACCGCGCCCGAGCGGCACCATGCGGCGGGCTGCCTGCTGGCCAACGATGAAAGCGCTCACGAGATTCACGTCGAGCACGCGCCGGAAGTCATCCAGCGTCTGCTCGATCAACGGCTTGAAGCGTGCCGTACCGGCGCAGTTGACGACCAGTTCTGGCACGGCACCGCATCGCGCCTGCACCTGGTCGAATGCCGCCAGTACGGAGGCCGGGTCGGTGACGTCGCACGGCAGGCCGATTGCGCCATCGATGGTCGCGGCCTGCCGGAGCGCGCGATCGCCATCCTGGTCGAGCAGCGCGACGCGATAGCCGGCCGCGCAGGCGCGCGCTCCGATTGCGTAGCCGATGTCGCCCGCGCCGCCCGTGACGAGCGCAACTTTCATGGACCGCCTCCTTTCTCGCCGGCGCGACGGCGCCGCGGGGGCGGCAGGCCGGATCGGGCCCGCGAACGCCCGGGTGATTTCCCATCGCATTGACGCAACAGGGTCCGGCGGCTATATTAAACGAAATCGTTTTAATTGATCGTGTTTCAATGAACCGAGCCGTTCGCCGTGCGGGCGGCGTGATGCACAGGCACCCGACATGACTGCTTCCGCCCTGCGCCGCGCGCGCGTCATCGACGTGCACGCGCATATCGTGATCGCGCAGACGATCGGGGCGGCGGGCGCGTATGGCCCGACCATCGGCCGGAACGCCGATGGGTCGCCGTTCTTCCAGGTCGGGGCCAAATATCGGCTGAACGGGGTCCGGTATGAGGGCAGCCCGTTCATGGAACCGCAGTTGCGGCTGCAACGCATGGCCGAGTGCGGGATCGACTTCCAGGTGGTATCGCCCAATCCCCTGACCTACATGCACTTCGTGCCCGCGCCAGACGCGATCCGGTTCTGTCGCGTGCACAACGACGCGCTGGCGCAGATCGTCGGCGCCCATGGCGAACGGCTCGCCGGGCTGGCGGCATTGCCGCTGCAGGCGCCCGAGGCAGCGGCGCGCGAATTGCATCGGGCGGTGCGGGAACTCGGGCTGGTGGGGGCGGCCTTTGGCACCGATGCACCGCTGGCGCTCGATGCGCCGGCGCTGGACGTGCTGTATGCGCAGGCGGTACAACTGGACGTGCCGCTGTTCATCCATCCGGGGCCGGCCGGCATCGATGGCCCGCCGGGGGACCCGGCGCTCGCCCGTTTCGAACTCGACATCATTGCCGGTTTCGCTGCGCAGGAGACGCTGGCGGTGGCCACCTTGATCTACGGCGGCGTGCTCGATCGCCATCCCGGGCTGGACATCTGCATCAGTCACGGGGGCGGCGCCACCGCCTTGCTCATGGGACGCATGGCCAAGGGCGCACGCAAGCGTGCCTGGGCGTCGCCCGCGCTGCGTGCGCCAGGCGCGTTCGAGGAGCGGCTGCGGCGCCTGTGGTTCGACACCCACGTCGATCATCCGCAGGTGCTCGAGCTGCTGGCTGCCGCGGTCGGGCGCGAGCATCTGGTGTACGGCACCAACTTCGCCGGTTGGGATGCTCCCGACCCTTCGCCATCGGAGCGGACGGCTGTGATCGCTCCCGAACTTGCCGACAACGCGCGCCGCTTGCTGCGTGCGTCGCCCGGCCACTGAAACGATACCGCTGAAAGCGAGGAGCGCCGATCATGTACGACACCTTCCTGCTGGAGAATGCAACCGTGGTGGATGGCACCGGCGCGGCGCCATTTGCGTCGTCGGTGCTGGTCGAAGGGGATCGCATCGCCGCCTTGGGCAGCGAGGCGCTCGCGCGCGTCGCGCACCTGCAGCATGCCAGGCGGATCGATGTCGGCGGCAAGGTGGTGATGCCCGGCCTGATCGACGCGCACTGCCACCTGTCGTTCGACGATGCCGGCTCGAATCCGGAGATCTTTCACCAGCGCCGCAATGCGCTCTCGGCGCTGACCGCGGCCTATAACGCGCGCAAGCTGCTGCGCGCTGGCGTGACGGGCATGCTCGACGCCGATTCGGTGTTCGAGAACATGGTCGACGTGCGCGACGCGGCCGAGGCCGGTATCATCCAGGCGCCCCGGATCGTCTGCGGTTGCTACGCCATGATCACGGTGGTCGGCGGCACGGCGGGCCGATTGATCGCGGACACCGGGATCACCGGCTACTACGTGGCGGTGCAGGGCCGCGACGCGATCGTCGCGGAAGTGCGACGCCAGATCAAGGTCGGGGCCGACTGGATCAAGGTGCATGTCTCCGGGGTCGTGCCGCGCTACGCATCCAGAGGCGAACTGTGCAGTTGGACCCAGGAGGAACTGGACATCATCTGCGCCGTTGCCCATGATCTGGGCGTGCCGGTGATGGGCCACTGCCGGGGCAACGAGTCGATCTGTCGGGCCGCCAAGGCCGGCATGGACCTGATCTTTCATGGAACCGGGATGGATGCCCGTGCGGTCGATCTGGTCATCGACCGCAAGATCCCGGTCTGCCCCGCATTCACGTTTCAGGCCAACCTGGTGGACTTCGGTGCCCGTCTGGGAACCGACCCGGCGATGATTGCCCTGTTCGAGCGCGAGATCACCGATTCGGCCGCTTCGATGCGCCAACTCCACGCCGCCGGCGTGCCGTTGTTGTGCGGCAGCGAGTGCGGCTTCTCGATGGTGCCCTACGGTCACTGGCACTACCGGGAGATGGAGGTCTTCATGCGGCACTTCGGCATGGACAGCCTGCAGGCGATCCACTGCGCCACGAGCGCGGGCGCGTTCGCGCTCAAGATGGTTGGGCAGGTGGGCGAGGTGGCCGCCGGCATGAAGGCCGACCTGCTGGTGGTCAACGGCGATCCGACGCGCGACATCACCATCCTGGGCGAGCCCGGGCGCATCGAGCAGGTGTACGTCGGTGGCAAGGCGATGGACCTGTCCGAGCCTGCGCCGCGCAAGCCGATTCCCGGCTGGAGGCTGCCTGCGATGGGGCAGCAGTTGACCCGTGAATTCGCGCTTGGGCACGCTGGCGGTGGCGCGCGGCCCTGAGGTCGTGCGCGAGCCAGAGACATCTCATGAACGGAGAACACAATGACTGACATCGCAGCGTTGGCACGCCGCGTGGAACGACTCGAGGCGCGGGTGGCAATCTCGGAGTTGGCCAGTGCCTACGCGGTTGCCTGCGACGAGCACGACATCGAGCGACTGGGCACCCTGTTTGCCGAGGATGCCGTGATGGATTCGCCGAGCAAGCTGCTCGTGGCCAATGGTCGTGCCGAGATCCTGGCGATGTTCGTGCGGCTGTTCCGGATTCGTGGTCCCGGTTACCACTGGACCCATGACCATTTCGTGCGCTTCGACGATGCCGATCCCGATCGGGCGAGCGGACTGGTGCTCAGCCATGCCGAGACCTGCCCGGACGACGAGGTCAGCCTGTCGGGCATGCGCTACGAGGATGACTACCGCAGGATCGATGGACGCTGGGTGTTCCGCAAGCGCGTCCTCAAATTCCTGTACTACGTGCCGGCCAAGGACTACCTGCATGCGCTCAGCGGTCGCACGCGGGTGACGATGGGCGGGCGTGCCCTGCCTGGAGACTATCCCGAATCCACGCCGGCATGGCAGACGTTCGAGCGTCGGCATGCCGGTGAAGCTTGAAGAGGAAGCGACATGAGCACGACGAACGAGTCCAATGCGCTGGCACGCCGGGCGTTGGCCCATCTGCGCAACAAGACCACCGACCAGGCCCCGGCCATGATGGAGTTGCCGATCGACGCCTACAACGACCCCGGGCGGTTCCAGCGCGAGGTCGATCGGGTGTTTCATCACCTGCCCCTGGGTCTGGCGCTGAGCATCGAGTTGCCGGCACCGGGCAGCTACAAGGCCATGACCGTGATGCAGCGGCCCATCATCCTGGTGCGTGGTGAAGACGGCGTGGTGCGCGCCTTCGTCAACGCCTGCCGCCATCGGGGAGCCCAGTTGTGTGGCCCCGGCAGCGGCACGGCCAAGCGCTTCGTCTGCCCGTATCACGCCTGGCGCTTCGATTTGCAGGGGCAACTGATCGGCCTGTTCGGCGAGTCCACGTTCGGTGAGGTCAGTGCCAGCACGCATTCGCTGACGCCCTTGCACTGCGCCGAGCGGGTCGGCGTGATCTGGGTTTGTCTGACGCCGGAAGAAACCTTCGACATCGACCAGTTCCTCGGCGAGTTCGCCCAACCGTTGGCCGGTCTGCGCCTGGGTGACTGGCACGTGTATGCGCAGCGCGAGATCCCGGGCCCGGGCTGGAAGGCCGCATGGGACGGCTACCTCGAGTCCTATCACCACAACACCGTGCATCCCACGACGGTGGGCATGTACACGATCGGCAACCTGATTCTGCAGGATGGCTACGGGCCGCACCAGCGCCTGGTGTTCGCGCGCAAGACACTGGGCGAACTCGCGGACGTCGACGAGAAGCAGTGGAATGCCGAGGCACACCTGCGCCGCATCCACCTGTGCTTTCCCAACCTCGCCATCTCGGGCGTGCTGGGCGACCATTGCCTGGTCAGCCAGGTGTTTCCTGGTCCGACGCTGGAGACGACCGTCACGCGTCAGACCGTGCTGGCCGCGCGCGTGCCGGTGACGGACGAGGAAAAGGAGGTCACCGAGGGCTTCTCGCGGCTGACGCTCAAGGCGGTCAGCCAAGAAGATTATCCGATTGGCTTCTCGATCCAGGCTGGGCTCTACGCCGGCGGAAACAAGTACTTCACGATCGGCCGCAATGAACCCGGCGTGCAGCATTTCCACAAGGCACTGGCGACCTTCATGCAGACTCCCGTGGGGCACTCGCCACAGTGGTAGGACCGGATGGCGGTGTGCCACTCTAGAATCGGGCGCCATGCCAACTGCCAGGACCGGTTCACCCGCAGCTATACCCGAGCGCGCAGGCACACCGCTGGAGGATCGGCTGACCTTCCTGGTTCACACCACGGCGGCCCGGGTGGCAGCGATCGGCAACCGGCACTTTCGCGCGCACGACCTGAATCACTATTCGGCGCGCATCCTGGTGCTGCTGCTCGAGCATGAAGAGTTGCGCGCGGGCGAATTGGTTGAATTGATGGTGCTGCCGCAATCCACCATATCGAGCCAGTTGCAGGCCTTGCATGCCAAGCGTCTGATTCGGCGGCGGCGGTCGCGCCGCGACAACCGCTCCGTCATTCTCACGTTGACGCCGGCAGGGCTCGAGCTGGCGCGCGATTGCGACGGCTTGAGTGTGCGCGTCCACCATGACCTGATGGACGCGGTCACGCAGCGCGAGAAGCGGGTGGCCTTGAGCTTCCTGCGCAAGATCAACGCGCGGTTGCTCGAACTGCAGAGCCAGAACCTCTACCCGTTCCACGGCCCGGCGCAACTCGAGCGGATGGCGCAACGCGACGCAGCAAGCAACGCTCCGCCGGCTGCAGCCGAACCGCGCGCCGGGACGGCCAAGCCGGCGCGCGTGCGCGCGAAGACAGAACCGCGAAGGATCAAGGCATGATCAAACACATCGTGATCTGGAAGTTGAAGGACGCGGCGCACGACAGCGATCGTGCCGCCAATGCCCGCGCCATCAAGGAACGGCTCGAATCCCTACGGGGCCGGATTCCCGGTCTGCGCCAGATAGAGGTCGGAATCGATTTCTCCGCCACCGCCAGCAGTGGCGACGTCGTGCTGTATTCGGAATTCGACAGCCGTGCGGCGCTCGATGCCTACCAATCTCATCCGTTGCACCAGGCGATCGTGCCCTTCGTCGCGCAGGCCGCGAGCGAGCGGCGCATGGTGGATTACGAAGTCTGACGCTTGCACGCGGTCTGCAGCGCGACGCGTGAAGCTGCGATGCCACGCGCATTGCGCGTGTCTCGCCGACAGGCGTTATCACCAGCGAAACGTCGCCACCAGGTAGTCGGGCCAGGCGTTGGCCTGTCGGTACAGCGGCTCGCATGCGCCCGGGTCGGGGATCTGGCCGAACGCGATGCCCAGCGCTTCCCGGTGCACGCCGCAGGCGACGAATACGCTGGGCAGGCCGACGCCGGCAGCGCCGGCCACGTCGTGCAGCAGCGAGTCGCCGATGGCGGCGATGCGCGTGCGAGGGGAGGGCAGGATGCGCAGGCAGCTGGCGTAGATGCGCGCGCTCGGCTTGCCGTGCAGGCGCACCGGGCCACCGAGTGCGGCATAGCGCTGCGCCAGCAGGCCGGGCGCCTCGAGCAGTTCGCCTGTGGCACTGACGCGCGCGAGGTCCGGGTTGCCGCAGACCATCGGCAGCCCGCGGACGGCGGCGCGCTGCAGCGTGGGCTCCCAGAGTGCCACCGACTGGCGTGGCGCGTCCATGCTCAGCACGAACAGGAAGTCGGCCCGTTCCACGTCCGCGACCAATTCGCGCTGCAGGCCGTCGGCGAGGTGCCAGTCTTCGTTGCGCGCCAGCGGCAGGCAGCGCGGTCCGAGCGTGCGGTAGAACGGATCGGGGTCGTGCAGAATCGCGTCGCGGGCGTCGTCGCCGGCGCACACCACGGCGTCGAACCACTCGCGCGCGAAGCCCATCCGCACCAGTTGCCGGGCGTTGTCTTCGCCACGCTTGCCAGAGTTCGACAGCAGCACCACTGACTTGCCTGCGCCGCGGATGCGCTGCAGGCAGTCGATCGCGCCGGGGTAGGGCGCGTGCCCGTCGTGCAGCACGCCCCACTGGTCGATGATGCAGGCGTCGCAATCGGCCATTAGCTGCGCGATGCCGTCGAGCGCGCGCGTGGCCGTGCGCGGCCCTGCGGACTCAGCTGATGCGCGCACGGACCAGGGCGGAGACGGCCTCGCTGACGAGCACGATGGCCAGGATGGCGACCAGGATCACCAGCACCTGGGTCCAGGCAAAGGTGTTGATGGATGCGTTCAGGTACAGGCCGATGCCGCCGGCGCCGACGAAGCCGAGTACGCTCGACTCGCGCACGTTGATGTCCCAGCGGTAGATCGACGTGCCCACCAGCACGGGCAGGATCTGCGGGAAGATCGCCACCCACCAGACTTGCAGGGTGCCGGCGCCGGTGGCGCGCACCGCCTCGATCTGCCCGGCGTCGACTTCCTCGATCGCCTCGGCGATCAGCTTGGCGACGAAGCCGACCGAGCGCG
Organism: Rhodoferax sp.; assembly: GCA_039807845.1. Taxonomy (GTDB): domain Bacteria; phylum Pseudomonadota; class Gammaproteobacteria; order Burkholderiales; family Burkholderiaceae_C; genus CAISIP01. Next base: position 4,556 of record JBDHRZ010000015.1, on the reverse strand, counting down.
CCGCGACTGCGAACACGCCGGCCACTGCGCCCGGGCTGAAGATCGCCACGAACAGCAGGCCCCAGATCACGGTGTTGATGGAGCGCGAGCCGACCAGGATCGCGCGCCCGATGGCCCAGGTCGCGCGGTTTGCGCTGGTGTTGCGCGCCGCCAGGAACGCCACCGGTAGAGCCAGTACGACCGCGATCAAGGTGCCCAGGCTGGCGATGTGGATGGTCTCGATCAGCGGGCGCACGATGCGCGGCAGGTAGGACCACTGTGGCGGGAACATGCGGGCGACGAGGTCGGCGGCCTGGGTATGGGCGTCGCGCAGGAATCCCCATTCGATGTCCAGCGCCGACATCGACCAGGCCACGGCCAGCGCGGTGCCGGCCAGCCACAGCCACTGCAGCAGCACCGTGCGGCGCGACTGGCGCTGCCAGATGTCGGGGTAGGTCTTGGGCGCGTGCGTGTTCATCGGATCTTGCTCCGCGCCCAGTCGCTGAACCATTCGCCGAACGCCACCATCGCTGCGATGGTGAGCAGGATGGCGCAGGCGAAATCGTAGTCGTAGCGCGTGAACGACGCGCCCAGCGTGGCGCCGATGCCGCCGGCGCCGACGATCCCCACCACCGTCGAATGGCGCAGGTTGGCGTCGAGCCGGTAGATGAACACGCCGAGCGTCTTGACGATCACTTGCGGCGCCACCGCGTAGTGCACGATCTGGCCGAAACGGGCTCCCGTGGCGCGGATGGCTTCCACCGGGCCGGGCTGGATGTTCTCGATGTCTTCGGCCAGCATCTTGGCCAGGAAGATCGCCGACGAGAACGCCAGCGTGAGCAGTCCTGCCACCGGACCGAACCCGAACAGCTTGACGAACAGGATGGCGATCAGCACCTCGTGGAATGTGCGCCCCACCACGATGACCCCGCGTGCCGCGACGTAGAGCGGCCGCGGTGCCAGGTTGCGCGCGGCGCACAGCCCGAGCGGGATGGCCAGCAGGATGCCGAACAGGGTCGAGGCGATCGCCATCTGCACGCTCTCGGTCATGCCGTTGACCAGGATGCTCCAGCGGTCGTCGACCGCTGGCGGAATCATGCGCGTGAAGATGTCCCAGGCACGCGGGAAGCCGCGCAGCACGCGGTCCCAGTTGACGCGCAGGTCGCTCACCGCCCAGACCACGTAGGCCGCGAGCAGCAGCCAGAACGCGTTGCGCCGCTGCGGGCTGCCGAACATGCTCGGCGCCCGCCACATGCCAGCGGCTGCGGATATGGCCGGCGCGGGTTGCACCGCGTTCATGGAACTTCCCTCCGTGCTGCGCACGGTGGGGCTGAACGCCTCGGGAGCGGCCCGGCGGCGTTCCATCGGAACACCTCCGCCTGACGGCTGCGGTGCGAACGCCTTGGGAGCGGCCCGGCGGCGTTCCATCGGAACACCTCCGCCTGACGGCTGCGGTGCGAACGCCTTGGGAGCGGCCCGGCGGCGTTCATGGCTGCGCCGCCGAATCGAGTGCGGGCTGTGCGCCCGGGTGCCTGGGGTGCGCGACTGCCGTGCCGGAGTGCGCGGACGGCGACTGGTCGTCGTCGGCCTCGTCCGCGTCGGTCGCGGGGGGATGCCAGTCCTCGGCGCCATAGATCAGCATCAGGGCGGCTTCGTCGAGGTCCTCCGGCCGGCCGTCGAACACCACTGCGCCGTCCTTGAGTCCGATGATGCGGTCGGAAAACGCCTTCGCCAGTGCCACGTCGTGGATGTTGACCAGTGCCGGGGTGTCGCGTTCGTGCGCCAGTTCACGCAGCAGGCGCATGATCTGGCGCGAGGTCTTCGGGTCCAGGCTGGCGGTGGGCTCGTCGACCAGCAGCAGTTCGGGACGCTGCATCAGGGCGCGCGCGATGCCCACGCGCTGGCGCTGGCCGCCCGAGAGCGCGTCCGCGCGCTGGTTGTGGTAGCCCTCCAGGCCGACCCGGTCGAGCAATTCGAAGGCGGCGCGGATGTCCTCGGGCGGGAAGCTGTAGCGCAGCGAAGCCATCAGCCCCACGTAGCCCAGGCGGCCGGCCAGCACGTTCTGCATCACCGTGAGGCGTTCGACCAGGTTGAACTCCTGGAAGATCATCCCGATGCGCCTGCGCGCCGCGCGCAGGCCGCGCCGGTCCAGCGTGACCATGTCCAGCCCGCGCAACAGGATGCGTCCGGCGCTGGGTTCCACCAGCCGGTTGATGCAGCGGATCATGGTGCTCTTGCCCGCGCCCGAGGAGCCGATGATCGCCACCACCTGCGGCCGGTCGATGGTCAGGTCGATGCCCGCCAGTGCCCGCTTGCCGGTCGGGTAGACCTTGGCGAGCCCCTGCAGGCGCAGGTGCGGCGCCGCTGCGGGCACCGCGTCGTCCCCGGCAGCGCCCGGGGTGGCCAGCGCGCGTTCACTCATTCTTCAGCTTGGACATTCCCTCGGCGGTATAGGTCGCGCCGGTGGCTTTCTGGATGTCGCGGATGTTCTTCCAGTCCTGCGCGTAGTTGATCTGCACGAAGGCGCGCGAGTCCTTGAACTCCTTGGCCAGCTTGGAGGACTTGAAGTCGAAGCTCAGGAATGCCTGCTTGATCTTGTCCTGCAACTCCGGCGGCAGGTCGTGGGCGACGCCGAATGCGGTACGCGGGAACGGGCGCGACTCGTAGACCACGCGCAGCACGTCCTTCTTGAACATGCCGCGTGCCGCCATCCGGTCCACTACGTTGTTGGCCACCGGCGCGGCGTCGTAGTCCTTGTTCACGACTCCCATGATCGAGTTGTCATGCTTGCCCGAAAATACCACCTCGTAGTCGACGCCCGGCTTGATGCCCATGGCCGCGAACAGCACGCGCGGTGCGGTGTCGCCCGAATTGGACGAGGGCGTCACGTGCGCGACCCGCTTGCCCTTGAGGTCGGCAATGGTCCTGATCGGGCTGTCGCGGTGCGTGATGAGCTGCAGCGTGTAGCCCACGGTGCCGTCGTCCTTCTCCATCGCCACCAGCGGTACGAAGCCGCCCAGGTTCACGGCATACGGTGTCGCGCCGCTGGCCACGCCCGTGACGTGCAGCCTGCCCGAGCGCAGCGCCTCGACCTGGGCGGCGTAGGACTCGGCCGGGAACCAGCGGATCTTCTTGCCGGTGATCTTGGCCATGTGCGCCATCAGTTCGGAGAACGCGTTCTCGTAGACCGCCGGATCCTCCACCGGGGTGTACGAGAACACCAGGGTGTCGGGGTTCTTGAGCTTGCTCTTGTCGCTCGGCGTATCGGCCAGCAGGTCGCCGTTGGCGTCGCAATAGCGTGCGTCGAGGTCACCGCGCGAGGCGCAGGCCTGTGCCTGGCCAATCGCTGGCGCGAGCAGCAGGGCGGGCGCCAGCGCGACGGCGATCGCGAGGCGGCGCAGGTTCTTCAGCTTCATGGATCGGTCTCCGGTGTCGGGTTTGTCGGTCTGCGGCAATGCCGCCTGCTGTATACCACACCAGTATGCCGGCCCGCTGCCGATGGACCGTCGTCGGGTGGCGGCCGCGGGCTGCCCTGCGGCCGGTGTGGTTGTGCTTGGGCGCTCAGCGCTGCAGGAAGGCCTGCAATTGCGCCAGCACCGCTGCCGGCGCCTCCAGCATCATGGCGTGACCGGCCGCTACCACTGCCACGGTGGCGTCGCGTGCTGCGCGCACCAGCGGCTGCGCGGCCGCGGGCGGGGTCATCTGGTCACGCGCGCCGAGGATGAACAGGGTGGGGGCACTCACCTTGGCCATGGCGGCTTCGGCGCCCCGGTAGCCGTCGCAGGCCTTGAAGCCGGTGTGGAACAGGTTCACGCGCGGGTTGCTCTCCAGCACGCGGCGCATCAGCGCGCGCGAGCCACCGTACAACCAGGTGCCGGGCCCGAGCGCCGAGGGTGGCGGCGCCAGCGTGCTGTGTGAATAGACGTTCACCAGCGCGATCGCCTTCTGCGGGTCGTGCTGCGAGGCTTCGAGCAGCGCGGGCGATACCGGCATCGGGGATGCAGTTCCCAACAGCACCAGGTGGCTCACGCGTGGGCCCAGCCGTGCCGCGGTCTCCAGCGCGATCAGCGAGCCGAAGCTGTGGCCGATCAATGCGGCCTTTTGCAGGCTCATGGCGTCCATTAGGCGCTGCACCACGTCGGCCCCCGCCTCGACGCTGGCCGGCGGCTCGCCTGCGCTGTTGCCCTGGCCCGGCAGGTCGAGCGCGAGCACGTTCCAGCCGTGGTGCGCCAGTGCGCGCGTCTGCAGGATCCACACGCTGTGGTCGTTGAGCACGCCGTGCACGAAGATGGCGGTCGGCCGTGTGGCGTCGAATGCCTTGCCGCCGGTGTAGCAGTAGAGGCGCTGGCCGTTGACGACGATGTCCATCATGCACCTGCCTTTTCCGCGGCGCGCAGTGCGCGCTTGAGATCGTCGATGAGGTCGGGTGCGTCTTCCAGCCCGATCGACAGGCGGATCGTGCCCTGGCCGATGCCGCCGAGCGCGAGCGCGTCGTCGCTCAGGCGAAAGTGCGTGGTGCTGGCCGGGTGGATCACGAGCGAACGGCAGTCCCCCACGTTGGCCAGGTGGCTGAACAA